>JBDRLK010000752.1:0-11230 GCA_043813155.1 Pseudomonadota bacterium
GTTCAGGGCAGTGTGCTTTGCCTTGACTTCGTTGAACCGGGAAATGGACTCTTCCATTATCTTGTTGTAGATTTTAAGGGACATGACCGTGTCGTGAAAGCTCTCCTGTGTCGTCATGAGGCTCAGCAGGTTGCCCTTGGAGATCTGGTCCCGGATAATGATCTGCTTGCGCACCTGGTGCAGTTTTTTCTCATACTCGTCCTTGATGGAGTCGCGCGACGCGGTGAGCGTATCGATTTCTTCCTGGAGGGCGGATATTTTCTCGTTCATCCTGTCCAGGTCATCCTGCCTTCGCGCGATTTCGTCCTTGAGGTCCCGGAAACTCGAGTACGTTTTCTGCCCCACCACGTAGCCGCTTGTCGACGACGAGTGGAGGAAAGCGCACGCCATAATAATGACGGCGAGGGGCAACCCTCTTTCCAACCATTTGCGCTCGCCTGTATTTTTTCTTTCTTCTGTCATGCCTGTTACACCCTGAGCACCTTTCGTGACGCGAGGTATGCCCCGCTGACGCCCGTCATGGCGCACAGGGCGATCAGCGCAACAATGACGGGCAGCGGAATGAAATAAATCGTTGCCGCTGAAAATGACTGGAGGTACACGGCGATTTCGTTTTTCAGAAGCAGGACGCCGACCCATGTCATGCCGATGGACATCGCCCCGCCTGCGAGCCCGAGCATGAATCCTTCCATGAGAACGGGAAACCCGATGTACGAGTTGGTGGCCCCGTTCAGCCGCATCACTTCGATGGCCTTTTTACGTTTCGAAAAGGAGAGCAGGATCATATTCGATTGCACGAAAAGGGACGAGATCAGAATGAGCATGCCGAAAACGAGAAAGCCGATCCACACGAATTTCAGAAAGCCGCTGAAGTTTTTCATCCAGTTTTCATGGTACCCGACCTCTTCGACGATGCCGACCTTTTCGAGCTTGCCCACGACTTGCGCCGCGTACGTCTTCTCCATGAACTCGGGATAGAGCTTTACCTGGAGCGTCGAGGGGAAGGCCTCGGCGCCCAGGGCCGCGACCTCCGAATCCCCGGCCAGCTGACCGGAGAGGAATTTTTCCCTGAATTCCTCGCTGGGCAGGTACTTGACGTCGCGAACCTCGGGATACGTCCTGATCGCGCCCATGAGGGCGTCCGTCTTTTGCCTGTCCGCGCCGGTCTTGAGGTAAACGGTCAGTTGAAAGTGCTCTTTCGCACCCGTGATGACGTGGCTGAGATTGGTGAGCAGGGTGGCGACGGCAGTAACCGACAGGAAGGCGATCGAGAGAATGCACAGGTTGACGGACAGGGACTTTCTTTCGGTCCGCAGGTTTTGAACGAGTTTTTTAAGCATCAGTTTTGCATACATCATGCTGCCTCCATGGCCTCGACGACCTTGCGATGCCTTACGGAATTTGCGTAGTCTACGTCAATCAGTTTTCCACCCATCACCGCCATCGTCCTGTGCGAACGGCTTGCCAGCAGCAGCTCGTCATGCGTTGCCACGATAACGGTTGTTCCATCCTTTGTGAAATCCTCCAGGAGCGAGATGATGGCCGACGCGGAAGTCTGGTCCAGGTTGCCCGTCGGCTCGTCGGCGAGAATAATCGGGGGCTTCGACACGGCCGCTCTCGCGGCGGCGACTCTCTGCTGCTCACCGCCGCTGAGCTTGCTGACATAGATTTTTTCATAGCCTTTGAGCCCGACTCTCTCGAGTATGGCTGAAATTCTCTTATTGATTTTCTTTTCATCGCATCCCAGTATCTCGAGCGGGATCGCGATATTCTCTTCCACCGTCATCCAGTCGATGAGATTGAAATGCTGGAACACGATCCCCATGTTCCTCCGAAGATAGGGCACGCTTGAAGGGCTGAGGTTGGTCACATCCTTGCCGCAGAAGAAGATGCTGCCGCTTTCGATTTTCTCTCCCTTGTAAACGATTTTCAGAAGCGTTGTCTTTCCCGATCCGCTCGGCCCGGTGATGTAGACGAACTCGCCGGGCCACACGTCGAAGTTAATGTCAACGAGCAGCGAGACAGCGCCTGGATACCTCCTTGAAACGTTTTTCAATGACAGAATTGGAACGTCGCCGCAATATACCTCACTCATTTTCCTCACCTCTCCAATCTTGGAATCGGACCTCGAATTTTAAGATTTCAAAGGTTATGTATTGTTCCTTTGTCATGACAAAATCAAAGCTGGAGGTCCGAGCCCCAGGCTTGAAACTAGCATACGCTTTCAAGGCAAATCAAAAAAAGGCCGGAATATTTGCCGTTCATCAAGGGCAGGCGGTTTTTTCATTGTGGAAAAACCGCCCAAATTCCTATATATTGTTATGGAATCTGGTGATTACCACAATATGTTGTATTTTTTCTTGACAACCGCAAGCGGGTGCGGTATCCAGTATTCTTTGTATTTCGATCAAAAATAGCAATTTTTTTACTTTTTTTCAGTTTTTTGTTCACATGTTTGTTCACTTTTTCCGGAGGGAGAGCACGAAGGAAAAGGGAAACGCAAGAGGGAGGCAGAAATGAGTTCAGGCAGGGTATCAAGAGCCGGGAGGAGCAGGCGATCGGGGAAGGCCGTAATGGGGCACGCTAAATCATCGGGGCTGAAATTCGTCAGGAGACTGACCAACGCGGGCAAGGATCCTTTCGATGAAGTGGAATGGGACAGCAGGTCGGCCATTATCGTCAGCGAAAAAGGGGAGACGATTTTCAAACAGGAAAACCTGGAAATTCCAAAACCGTGGTCGCAGGTCGCGACCAACGTGGTTGCATCCAAGTATTTCAGGGGGCCTGACACGGAGGGCATACGAGAGCACAGCGTCAAGCAGATCATCGCGAGGGTGGTCCAGACGCTCGTCGAATGGGGCAGCAAGGACGGTTATTTCGCGACCGAGAGGGACGCGGAGGTTTTCGATGACGAGCTCAAGAGCATCATCCTTAACCAGATGGCCACGTTCAACAGCCCCGTCTGGTTCAACGTGGGCGTGAGTCCCGACGATAAGCCCCAGGCATCGGCCTGTTTCATCAACTCCATTGACGACACCATGGATTCCATCATGGAGCTTGCTACGGTCGAGGCGAACCTGTTCAAGGGAGGAAGCGGAACGGGCACCAATTTTTCGTCGTTGCGCTCGTCGAAAGAAGCGCTCAGCGGAGGCGGAAAGGCCAGCGGTCCGGTTTCGTTCATGAAGGGCTTTGACGCTTTCGCCGGCGTGATCAAGAGCGGCGGAAAAACACGCAGGGCCGCCAAGATGGTTATCCTCAACGCGGACCACCCGGACATCGAGGAGTTTATCCAGTCCAAGATGCTGGAGGAAAAAAAGGCGTGGGCGCTCATCGAAATTGGATACGACTCGAGCCTCAACGGGGAAGCGTACTCGTCGGTCTTTTTTCAGAATTCGAACAACTCGGTCAGGGTCACGGACGAATTCATGGAGAAGGTGGAGGGCGACGGCCAGTGGGACCTCAAGTCGGTCCTGACGGGGGAGACGGTCGAAACGGTGGGGGCGAGGGACATTTTCAACCTCGTCGCCAGTGTAGCCCACATGTGCGGCGATCCCGGGCTCCAGTTCGACACCACGGTCAACACGTGGCACACGTGCAAGGCCAGCGGGAGGATCAATGCCTCCAATCCGTGCAGCGAGTTCATGTTTATCGACGATTCATCGTGCAACCTGGCTTCCCTGAACCTCATGAAGTTCCTCAAGGAGGACGGCACGTTCGACGTGGATCTCATGACCCATGTTGTTGATATCGTTATCACGGCGCAGGAAATCATCGTGGACAACGCCAGGTACCCCACCGAGCGCATCGCGAACAACTCAAGCCTCTTCAGGCCGCTGGGGATAGGGTACGCCAACCTGGGGGCGCTGCTCATGGCCAAGGGACTTCCCTATGACAGTGAGGACGGCAGGGTGTTCGCGGCCGCGGTGACGGCCCTGCTCACGGGCGAGGCCTACGCCCAGAGCGCGAAGCTCGCCACGAAGATGGGTCCCTTCGACAGGTACGACGAGAACCGCGACTGCATGCTCGATGTCATGGATATGCACATGGCGGCCCTCGACGAGCTGGAAGAAAAAAAACCCCCGAAAGAGGTGATCACCGCCGCCAGGCAGGCCTGGGCCGAGGCGATCGAGATCGGCGAAAAGGCGGGGTTCCGCAACGCCCAGGTCTCGGTGCTCGCCCCCACGGGCACCATCGGTTTCATGATGGACTGCGACACCATGGGCATAGAGCCGGACATCGCGCTGATCAAGTACAAGAACCTTGTCGGAGGCGGGACCATCAGGATGGTGAACAAGACGGTTCCGCTCGCCCTGCAGAATCTCGGCTATGACCAGGAAGAGATCAAGTCGATCCTGGGCCACATCGACAGGAAGGGAACGATCGAGGGGACCGAAATGCTGAAAGAGGAGCATCTTGCGGTTTTTGATTGCGCCCTGAAGCCGAGAGGCGGCAACAGGGTGATCGCGCCTGAGGGCCACGTGCAGATGATGGCCGCGGTCCAGCCCTTTATCTCGGGCGCGATTTCCAAGACCGTGAATCTTTCCACCGACGTGACCGTCGAGAAGATCGGCGAGATCTACATGGACGCCTGGAAGAGAGGCCTCAAGGCCCTCAGCATTTACAGGGATGATTCCAAGAAAACGCAGCCCCTGGCTACGGGCTCGGGCAAGAAGGCGGCGGCGGCCGTGCCCCAGATGAAACCCTTCCGGAGGAGAATGCCCGACGAGAGGCACAGCATCACGCACAAGTTCAATATCGCCGGCCACGAGGGCTACCTTATTATCGGCATGTACGAGGACGGCACGCCGGGCGAAATATTCATAAAGATGGCGAAAGAGGGGAGCACGATCAGCGGCCTTATGGATTCCTTCGCCCTGGCGATCTCCATGACCTTCCAGTACGGCGTGCCGCTGAAGGTGCTGGTCGAGAAATTCACGAACACGAGGTTCGAGCCGTCGGGGTACACCAACAACCGCGAGGTCCCGCACGCAAAGAGCATCATGGATTACATCTTCAGCTACCTGGCCGTGAAATTCCTGCCCTCCGACGGGAAAGGCGGGAAAAAAGAGGAGGCCGCGCAGCACGCCGGTCAGCCGGACACGACGGCCGACGATAACGGCCAGATCGACCTCTTCATGATGCAATCCGACGCGCCCCTGTGCCCCGACTGCGGGTTCATGATGGTCAGAAGCGGCGCCTGCTACCGCTGCATGAACTGCGGCAGCTCGTCGGGCTGCTCGTAGTATTCCTTTCTGTTGTTGTTTTTCTTTATATTCTTGTTGGTAACTGTTTGATTTTCTTGCAAAATCACTTTATCGCTCAGGAGTGCCCTTGACAAACAACGGGATAAAAGCCTTTTTTACTTTTTCGTAAAACGGTTTGAACCCCAGCGGGCATAGCTTCGCTGCCACCTCAGGTTTTATATTACCAATCATTGCTTGTCTGATTTCATTTTCCGGTTCCGAGGTGCGGTAAGAGTAATAAAACCTGGGATTGGCTGAAAGCCACTGTCCCGTCAGCTGTTTCAAGCTGGATTTCGGGTCAGGGTCATCCTCGGGTTTCCCCGAAAACTTGTAATGCCCGGCATGCTTGTCCAACACGGCTTTTCGTGCCTTTGTATCGGCAAGAATCCAGGCTTCAATTTCATGGACAGCCAGACCAATGATGAATTTTTCAATACCGTGCGCTGCCAGCTCTTTTTCAGCGGTCGATAATTGCTGGCTGATCTTCTTGAAATGCTTTTTCCTGACGTCGATCACAACGACGCACATCTGAAAATTATTCCAATGGGCATGAGCAATCAGGTTGATGATTTTCTTGATCTCCGCGTTGTTAGCAGCGGTTTGACGGTGAACTTTCGGCGCGTCGCGAATCATAATGTTATCTGATCCGAAATTGCCACCCTTCCATCCATGGGCTCTCAATAACGCAAACAGAACCAGCTTAATGTCGCCATCATACTCCGAGCCATTGATTGAAAAGCCAATGTCCTCCGGACCTTCTCCTGCAATCAGTATTGTCATGATCAGGTGGTTTTATTTTTCTTTGCTTACTTTTCCGGTGAGCAGGCCGTCCTCTTCGTAAGACCCCCATATCTCGCCCAGTGACAGCGCCCATTCTTTTTCTTTCACAGCGCTGCCGTCAACGTGGGATGCCGTGGCAAGGCCGGACTTGCGGTCGCGCTTGAACACCAGGACTTCCCCTGGCTCGCAAAAATCCAGCAGATAGGGCGAATGCGTGGCCGCGATAATCTGCACAGATGGGCCGTCGGTTCTCGTTGCCAGCATTTTCAGGAACTTGACGATCTCCCTTAATCTCGACGGGTGGACCGAGTTTTCCGGCTCTTCCAGGAAGATGACACTCGGCGGGTCAGGGTAATGGACGAGCGTCAGGATGCATAATGCGTAGAGAATTCCCGTCGATATCTGGTCCGCCGGTATGCGCAAGCCGTTTTCGGTAACAAAGACAATACTGTAAGCCAGTTGTCTTGCCTGGTTGACGTAGATGTCGCTTTGAGGCGTTGCTATGGAAACGATTCGACCGTCGGTTATCGTCTTTAGATCCTCTTCGATTTTAATAATTCTGTTTCTGTCGTTGAGGGCCAGGTTCGCAAGAAGCGAAGGCAGTCCATAACCGTCCTTTTTAAGTGTTGAAAATTCCTGTGCTTCATCCGCTTTTGACTGCTTTGCAGGGCCATCCGGGTTGAAATGGAAGAATGACATTTGCTGAAAACTCGAAAGGCTGACCCCCAGTGAATCTCCGTATTGCTCTCTGAACTTAAAGATGCTTTCTTCAACGCCATATGGCCTGTGAGTTACTTCCCCATAATTGCCAAATACTTTACCATTTGCCGATATTTTATATTGATTCTGGTTATCCACGAACAGTTTGATTTCTGTCCCATTGGCGGACAAGCTTTCTTCGCTGATATAATACCTTTTGTTTTCATTATCCGGGTTCAGCAGTATTTTATAAGTTGATTTCTTGCCATCCAAAATACATTCAATGCTAATGCCTATTTTTTCATTTCTTGCTTTGCCGCTTTGTATTGTTTTTCTTCCCAGGGGCCACAATGAAAGATCATGAAGGGGAGTTGCTTTTCCTGCCTCGTTTGCGAGACGGGAAACAAGATGGATGGCTTCCATGAAGCTCGTTTTACCGGAGTCGTTCGGGCCTATCAGCACGGTAAACGGATGGAGCTCGGCTTTGATGTTGCCGATGCATTTATAGTTGGTTACTTCAACTTTTTGAATTTTAAGCATGGCAGTTATGTTTTAACACAATTATCATATCGAATCAATTTTAATGAGATACCGTTTCTATTCGACAACCGAGTAGCAGGCCGTATGGTCCGGGGCGTGGTGGATGTGCGAGATGCTGCAGCCCTGCTGGCCCGCGTGGTCCGAGGGCACGACGCAGGCCAGGTCGGTTGACGTGTCCAGCTCGAAGACGACCGTGGTGCTCCAGTGGCCCCACACGTTGCGATGCGTGGTGCTCTCCTCGCAGAATCTGCAGCCGTCGTTATCCGTCTCCCACCAGCCCGTCGTGATTTCCGTGGCCGTGTCGGAGGCGCACCCATCCACGGACAGGTTGAATACCATGTAGCCGTTGACGTTGATGGGCCAGCTGTTGAACCCCGGGAACACGCCGTCGCCTCCCGTTTCCACGACCCCGGGGATTTCGCTGGGCTCCGGCGGGTCTGTATCGTTGTAAATGGGCCTCTCGGTCGTGTCGGGCCACCCGATGCGGATGGGGATTGCGGGCATGGGCGCACCGGAGGCATCGACAACCTCGATTCTGATGACGTTCCCCCATTCGGGCTGCTCGTCGCATGTCCACAGGTGGTTCGTCGTAACCTTGAAAATGCCGCCGTGGCATCTTGCCGGCGGCGGAGGCCGCGGCGTTACCGTGAATTTGCCCGATATCTCGTCGGATCCGCCGATTTTTCCCGCCAGGCAGTGGTCCCCCGGCTCCACGTCGGGGATGGCGTAATAGTACAGCGCCTTGCCGCCGGCCATGGCGTTCACGTTCCAGGCGCGCGTGCCGGCCTGGGAGAGCTCGTCGAGCACCATGGGCGGGGCCTCGGGCCGGTCCAGCTCGCGGCTTCGAACGATGACCGTGACCGTGTCGCCCGGGTGGGGATCGGCAGGATCGTAGACCAGGACTCCGTCCAGGACCGGGGATGACGCTGACGGCGGCGTGCACGTGAAGATCTCAACGGTTTCCTCCTCCGCCGCGTCAACGGCGTCGGGCGTCGGCGACTCGTCCCCGTCCGTATCCGAGGCGGCTGCGTCCCCGTCGGCTGCCTCCGCGCCGTCCGGCTCTTCGTCGTCGGGGTCCAGCGTATCGCCGCCCTCACCGCCGCCGTCGTCCACGGCATCCGGCTCACCCCCCGCATCCTCCGACATGCTCCAGTACCCGGAACACCCGTACCCGACGCACACCTGCATCAATCCGACGCAGACAGGCAGCATCATCCATTCCGGTATTCGATTACGAGTTTTCATTTTACAGGCACGCCAAAGGGCGTGCAGCTACACCCGACGCGTGAGCGCGCCAGAGGCGCGCGGCTGCTGGGCACGCCAAAGGGCGTGCGGCTACATTCGATCCTGCTGCGCTTTTTTCCGCAGCTCCGTGAGCATGCGCAGCGTTGTATCGAAGGGGACGAGCTCGTCCTTGCCCTGGCGCAGGAAATTTTCGATCTCTTGCATCCAGCGAATGGACCTGTCGATCTCGCGGTCCGATCCCTTCTTGTACGCGCCTATCTGTATGAGGTCCCTGTTCTGTTCGTACACGGCCATGGTGCCTTTCATCCAGGAGGCCGCCTCCCTGTGCTCGGGGGAAACCACACTGTCCATGACCCTCGATATGCTGGCCAGGGGATCGATGGACGGCCACAGGCCTCTCTGGGCGATTTTCCGTTCGAGCACGATGTGCCCGTCGAGAATTCCTCTTACTTCATCGGCAATGGGCTCGTCCATATCGCCGGCTTCAATGAGGACCGAGTAGATCGCCGTCATGATCCCGTTTCGTGAGTTTCCGGACCGCTCGAGGATTTCGGGAAGCCTGGCAAAAACGCTAGGCGGAAAACCCCTGCGGGCCGGGGTCTCGCCCGCGGCCAGCCCTATTTCTCTCAGCGCCCTGGCAAGCCTCGTGATGGAATCGACGAGAAGAAGAACGCTGCGGCCGTTTTCCCTGAACCACTCGGCTATGGTCGTTGCCGTGAGGCCGGCCTTGTACCTGGCCATGGGAGGGGAATCGCTCGTCGAGCACACGACAACGCAGCGCGCCAGCCCCTCCTTACCCAGATTGTCCTCGATAAATTCGCGCACTTCCCTTCCCCGTTCTCCGATGAGACCGATGACGATTCTTTCCGCTGCGGCGCTTCTTGCGATCTGGCCGATAATGGTTGATTTGCCGACGCCCGAGCCCGAGAACAGGCCCACCCTCTGGCCTTCCCCGACGGTCATGAGCGCGTCGATGGCCTTGATGCCCACGGCCAGCTTCCTGCTGATTCTTTTCCTGCTCAGAGGATCGGGCGCCGCGGCCCAGATGCTTCTCCATTCGACGTCGCCTTCGAGCGGTTTGTCGTCGATTGGACTGCCGAAGCCGTCGAGAATTCTTCCCGTCAGGCTTTCCCCGCAGGGCACGGCAAAGGGCTGTTCATCCGGCTCGACCCTGTCGCCGGCCCCAATGCCCACCATTGCGCCGAAAGGCATGAGAATGACTTTTTTCCCGTCGAACCCGATGACCTCGGCTTTCACCGGACGGTCCCTGTCCGCTGCAATGGTCACAAGGTCGCCGATGCGCGCGTTGGGAAACGCGGCAAGCACCGTAAGGCCGGTGGCCGAATGAACGGTCCCCGTGACCTTGAGCGTCCGTACTCTTTTAAGGCTTTCCCTGTGCTTATCGAACGTCCCCTTGTCCATTTCCAATTTTATATCAGGTTTGTATCGTGACAGACAAGCTTTTTGTTTACCCATCGGATCTGTAGATTTCACAGCCCGGATAGGCGTTTGACATCAAATTCCATGATCAGTCCTCGCTCCTCTCGAGAAACAGCGTTATTCTCCGCATTAATTCATCGAGGTCATTGGGAACGAATTGTACCTCGGGCTCGGACTTGAACCAGTTCATCTGCCGCCGCGCAAAATGCCAGGTATCCCGCTCCATCTCCCAGTGCAGCTGCTGCAGGTCGATCGCCCCCGACAGGTAACTGCATGCATGGCGATAGTTTAATGCTTTCATGGGCTTGAGATCGCTTCCATAACCCATTGCTTGAATTTTTACCACCTCTTCCACCAGGCCTGCCTCCACCATGGCCACTACCCTTGCCCTGATCCTCTGGCGCAACTTTTCCCTGGCACCATCGAGCACGAGGTAAAGGGATTTGCGGCTTCGGCCGCTGAACCCGTGCGACTTTCGCAGCTCGGAGGCGGCCGTGCCCGTGGCCCGGTAGATCTCGAGGGCCCTGATGATTCTGACCAGGTCGTTTGGCGATATTTTTTCCGCTGCCCCGGGATCAACGCTCGCAAGCTCCCGGTACAGAGCCTCGGACCCCTCCCTGTCCGCCCGCCCGCTCAATTCCTTTCTCAACGCTTCATCGCGCGGCGGCGCTTCCACGAGTCCGCGCTCGAGCGCCCGCAGGTAAAGACCCGTGCCGCCGACCACGAGCACGGGGCGTCGCCTTTGCGAAATTTCCATGATTGCCGATTCCGCGTGCTCCCTGAACATGGCCGCGTCGAAATGCTGGTCGGGATTCCTGATGTCGATGAGGTGGTGGGGGACGGCGGTGCGCGCCTTTATGTCAGGTTTCGCCGTTCCGATGTCCATGTGGCGGTAGACCATCATGGAATCCGCGCTGATGATTTCAGCGCCGAGATGCCCGGCCAGCGCTATGGCGCAGTCGCTCTTGCCCGAGGCCGTGGGCCCGGCGATGATGATAAAGCGTTCCTGGTCCATGGCGCGCGGTTTCCCCTCGATGAGACAGCCTCCTGAATAGCATTAAATCGCGGATAAAGCAAATTGTCTTGACTTTGAAGGGATAAAATGATTCCATTCTTCGATCATTAACCGGATTCATAGGAGTGAAAAATGAAAAAGTATTTGCTCATCACCGTCATGATCGTAGCAGCCGCTTCTATGGTGGCGTGCTTTGGAAAGAAGAAAGGAGCCATAGACTACAATAATAAAATCGTGGACCTGCAATCACAGATCGTCCGGAGCATGC
>JBDRLK010000753.1:0-13430 GCA_043813155.1 Pseudomonadota bacterium
ACCCTGATCGCAATATATTATTCTTCAAGCCGCTCCTCGGAATGTTCGGGCCTGCTTATGATTTATTGGCCCCGTGCCGCCACAACGAGCCTTTCAATCCGGGGTGTGCCTTCCTCGAACTCGCAGTAGCTGACGTGCGGCCGGTTCGACGAATCCACGGCCAGGGAAATGCACGTTGCAGCCTCGTCTAGAAGGATTTCGTTTTCCCACGAGAGAGAATTGACGTACATCACGTTGTTGTGGCCGCGGTAGACGAGGTGCACGACGCCCGAGCCGTCGATCGCGAAATGCCCGCCGTCGCCGCGCGAAAAATCCTCGTACTCCAGGCTCCAGGCCCCTCCCCGCCGCTCTGCGTAGACCACGCGGTCGTCCCCGTCGCCGTGGCTGGCCACGGAGCTCAGGTGAAGCGCGCCGCCCTCATCGGCCAGGATGAACGTGCTGCAGCAGCCCGACGTGCACCGCCCCGTGTTCACGCCGTCGATTCCGCCGCCGGCCCACGTGCCGCCCTCCAGGCTGTAGACCGCGAGGCCCATGTTGGACATGGCGCTGATGTGGGGCGCGCCGTCGGGGCCCAAGGCAAGGTCGAGCGTGTGACGATCGCCCTGCTCCCAGTCCTCGCTGACCAGAGACACGTCCCACGCCCCGCCGGCTTTCACTGCGTACTGCAGCCCCGAGGGCCCGAAGTAGGCCGCGTGCACGCCGCCGTCCCCGTCCAGGCAGACCGCCGCGGCCGTGTCGACGAACCCTCCGTCCGGCAGCGCCTCTTCGGCCCAGGACCCGCTGCTGTCCGTGCCGTAAGAGGGGACCTCGCCGTTGTACACGGCGTGCAACGCGCCGCCCGGCCCCAGGGCCAGGTCGACGGGAGTCTCCACCGAGCCGGACACCAGGGTCTCCTTCGACCAGCCCCCGGACTGCCACCTGGCGTGCTCGAGAGATTGCCCGTCGGAAACAACGTACAGAAGATGCGGCGCGCCCGTAGCGTCGGCGGCCATGGCCACTCCCCATGCGATCTCGAGCCCCTCCTCCACAACATTCCTCTCCCACGCATCGCCGTTTCCACCGCCGGAGCCGCAGCCTGCCGCCGTCAAAACGGCCACGATCCAGCACAGGCCCAATTGTTTTGCTCTTTTCATTGTTCTTCCCCTGATGGTAAAATGTCGCGCAGGCTACCTGATCTCCCACTGGACCGGGGCCGCCCCGGCCTGCTCCGACAGGATCTTCATTATCTGATCTTTCACGTCCTTGTAAAGCGCGGGGTCGGAAAGCTGCACCTCCACCTTGAGCGCCCGGCTGCCGTTGTGCTGCAGGCCCTTGCTCTTTGCCTGAAGCTCGACAGTGGAAAAGGCGGCAAGGGGGACCATGTTTCCCTGCGCGTCTTTCACGAGCGCCTTTTGCAGGTCTTCCATGTTGAATTTCACTTTATCGGTCCGGCATTCGGTCATGGCAATGCGAACGGCGCCGCCCTCCTCGTCCAGCGTGATAAGGTCATCGGGAACATCCAGGTCCAGGCCGCGGATTGCCGCCGCAACGGCGCCTTCATCGATTCCGTACTTTGCCGACATGTCCGGGTCGATCTGCAACACGATTTCCTCCTTCGCGTGGCCGGTCGTGAAAACATCCATGACCGCGGGATTTGCCGTGAGCTTATCCTCCAGCAGCTGCACGGCCCTGCACGGCGCCGAGGCGTCCGGCGCGCCGAAGAGATAAATTTCCAGGGCCGCGGGCTCCCCCTCCCCTGCGCCGGGCCCGGGCTCGGCGGCCTCGCATCCCTTCTTTCTCCCGCAGCCATGAAACAGCAGGCCGGCTGCGACGATAAAAACGATCGCGTGGATTTTTACTGAACTTGTCATTGCTCTTCTCCTTACGGGTGGGCGTCGGCCCAGCTGCTTCCCCAGCCCGTGTCCACGACGAGGGGGACCTGAAGCTCCATCACGGTTTCCATGATCTTCCTGACCATTTCCTCTGCTTCTTTTTCTTCCTTTTTCGGCACGTCGAAGACGAGCTCGTCGTGGACGTTGAGCAGCATTTTCGTCTCGAGCTTCTTCTCGTGTATCCAGTCGTTGATTTTTATCATGGCGAGCTTGATGATGTCCGCGGCGCTTCCCTGGATGGGCGTGTTGCGCGCCATGCGCTCGGCCATGAGCCTCTCGTTGCGGTTTTTGCTGTCTATGCCGCGAAGGAAGCGGCGCCGTCCCAGGATGGTGCTCACGCCCCGGCCCTTGTGCGCCTCCTCGATGACCCTGTTCATGTAGTCCTGCACGCCGCCGTAGCGCTCGAAATATTTGCGGATGAACTCCCTTGCCTCTTTCATGGACAGGCCCGTTTGCTGGGACAGGCCGTACTCGGTCTGGCCGTAGACAACGCCGAAGTTGACGGCCTTGGCCTGCGAGCGTATCTCGGGCGTCACCTCGTCCCCGGCCACGCCGAAGACTTCCATGGCCGTGCGCCGGTGCACGTCTTCGCCGTTCTTGAACGCCTGGACGAGCACGAAATCTCCTGATAGGTGAGCGAGCACGCGAAGGTCGATCTGCGAGTAGTCGGCCGACAGGAAGCGGCACCCCTCCGAGGGCACGAAGGCCTTGCGGATCTTGCGGCCGCGCTCGGACCGGATCGGGATGTTCTGCAGGTTCGGGTTGCTCGACGAGAGCCTTCCCGTGGCGGCCACGGCCTGGTTGTAGGACGTGTGGATTTTTCCCGTCGACCGGTTGATCTCCTCGGGCAGGGCGCGCACGTAGGTGCCGAGCAGCTTGGACAGGGCCCTGAAGTCGAGGATCTTTTTCGCGACGGGGTGGCTCATGCCCATCAGGACGTCGATGCCCGTGGAATAGCCGGTCTTGGTCTTCTTTGTCTTTTCCAGCCCGAGCTTCTCGAACAGGACCTGCTGCAGCTGCTTGGGCGAGGCCAGGTTGAACTCCATGCCCGCGATCTTCCAGACCTCTTTCTCGATCCTGAGAAGCTCCCGTGAAAAGTCGATCTCGAGCGTGGTCAGGTAGTCCGTGTCCACGCGCATGCCCGCCATCTGCATCTCGGCAAGGACGCGCGACAGCGGGATCTCAACGTCCCGAAGGAGCTTTCCCAGCCCCGCCTCCTCGATGTCCGGCCGCATCTTCTCCACGAGACAGAAAACGATCTCGGCGTCCTCGGCGGCGTACTGCGTGGCGTCGTCCACCGGCACCTCCTCGAACTTCAGCTGGCCCTTGCGGCTCTTTCGCGTCACCTCGCCGTAGGTGATGGTCCTGTAGCCCAGCTCGGCCATGGCCACCTGGTCGAGGCTGTGCTGGTGCTTTTCCGGGTCCAGCAGGTAGGAGGCGATCATGGTGTCGAAGGCAATGCCCTGCATGGCAACGCCGCTTCGCATGAAAAGAACGTCGTCGAACTTGATGTGATGCCCGTACTTTTCGATGGCCGGGTCCTGAAGCACGGGGCGAAGCCTTTCCAGCACATCGTCGAGGCCCAGCTGCTTCGGGGCGCCCATGTAAAGGTGCCGCACGGGCACGTAGCAGCCCCTGTCTTTTGCGCACGACAGCGAAACGCCCACGATGTCCGCGGCCGCCGCGTTCGTCCCCGTGGTCTCCAGGTCCACGGACACGGCGCCGGCCTCCCTGATCCTGGCAATCTCTTCGTCGAGCGCATTCAGCGTGAAGACGGTGACATAGTCCTTGTGCCCCGAGGGGCGGATGCTCACCCCGGCCGCTTCCGCCTGCGCGTCGCCCTGGCTTTCAGCAAGCTCCCTGAGAAACTGGCGCAGCTCGAGCCTCCGGAACTCTTCGGCCAGCTCCTTCGTGTCGGGCTCTCCGGGCCGCAGGCCGTCGAAATCGACCTTGTCGAAAAGATCGGTCTTCAACGTGGCCAGTCTGCGCGACAGAAGCGCAACGTCCCTGTTCTCCTCGATGGTCTTTCGCTGGGCCGGCTTTTTCACCCTGGACGTGTCTTCGAGGATCGCGTCGAGCGACCCGAACTGCTTGAGCAGGGATGCCGCGGTCTTCTGCCCGATCTTCGGGATGCCCGGGATGTTGTCCGAGCTGTCGCCCACCATGGTCAGAAGGTCGAGGATCCGCTCCGGCCCCACGCCGTACTTCTCCTCCACCCGGCCGCGGTCCATCTCCACGACCGTCTTTTGCCTCGTGTCCTCGTAAAGGACTTTGACGTCCTCGTCCACGAGCTGCATCAGGTCCTTGTCGCTCGACACGATCCTCACGCTCATGCCCTGCTTGCGCGCCTCGCCGGTCAGCGACGCAATCACGTCGTCCGCCTCCCACCCGGGCTTCGTGAACGTACGGATGCCGAACAGCTGCACGATCCTCTCGATGGACGGGATCTGCGCCACCAGGTCCTCGGGCGGCGGCGGCCGGTTCGCCTTGTAGCCGGCGTAGATCTTTTTTCGCTCCACCTCGACGGGCGAGTCCATGGCCACGGCCACGCAGTCGGGCTTCATCTCCCGTATGATCTTGAGGACCATGCGCACCACGCCGAAAATCGCTCCCGTGGGCTCGCCTCCCGACGTCCTGAGGCTGGGCATGGCGTAATAGGCGCGGAATATCAGGTTGAAGATATCGATTATATAGAGCGTGGGCTGTTTTTTTTGTTTTTCCATGGTTTAATCTATCCGGCGAACGCGAACTGCAGCGCCCCCAAAACGAATAAATGATTCATGCTGGAATTCATACTGATTTCTTGAATTCTCATGTGTTAATGTTACAGTTATACACCATCCGGTAGGCGATGGTCCATGAAGAAAAGTATAGACGCACTCATCGATGAGGAATTGCTGAAAAGGGCGAAACGGGAAGCCTTTTCACGCAGGATTGCCCTGAGTCGGCTCATGGAGAAGGCCTTGACCGCGTATCTGAACGCGATAGACACGAAGGTTGAAGCCAGGGGAAGAGGCCTGGTTGCAAAAACGGCCGGAATCATGAAAGTACCGCCGGAGGTCCTGAAGGCCATCATGGAAGAGTAAGGCGCATGAGGAAATTTGTTAATCATCTGTTTACAATGCGGTCTATTCCAAGTATCCATTTGACGGCATAGAAAACCATGACCTGCATCGTGCAAAAATACGGGGGGAGCAGCGTAGCGGACGCTGGAAAGCTGCGGAAAGTAGCGGCCGTGATCGCCGGGGTGAAGAAGCGGGACATGGGCGTGGCCGCCGTTGTCTCGGCCATGGGAAAGACCACGGACTCGCTCGTGGCCATGGCCAGGGATCTCAGCCCCGATCCGCCGCGCAGGGAAATGGACATGCTGCTGAGCACGGGCGAGAGGATCACCATGTCGCTTCTGTGCATGGCCCTGCACGAGCTCGGCGTGGACGCCGTGTCCCTGACGGGCTCCCAGTCGGGCATCATCACGAACGACCGGCACAACGACGCGCGGGTCATCGAGGTGCGGCCCTTCCGCGTGCAGGACGAAATGGCGAAGGGAAAGGTCGTCGTGATCGGCGGTTTCCAGGGCGTGAGCTACAGGCGCGACATCACCACGCTCGGCCGGGGCGGCTCGGACACCACGGCCGTGGCGCTGGCCGCCGCGCTCGGCGCTGAGCGGTGCGAGATCTATTCCGACGTGGACGGCGTGTACACGGCCGACCCGTCCGTGATCGCCGGGGCAAAGCACCTGCCGGAGATCTCCTACCAGGAGATGCAGGAGATGAGCATGGCCGGGGCAAAAGTCCTCAACGCCCAGGCCGTGCAGTTCGCCAAGGAGGCGCAGATCGCAATCTACGCGCGGGCCGCTTTCAAGCCCGGCAGGGAGACCATCATCAGGAAGCTTGCCCCGGGAAAGGTGCAGGGAGTCAGGGCCGTGGTCAGCGAAAGCGACGTCATAAGGGTCAGGCTCCACGGCGAGGAAACGCTGAAGAACTTCGAGTGGCTCCTCGGCACGCTGGAAGAGGAGCAGGTCCCCATCAAGGAGCTCAACGTGGCCGGCGTGCAGGACGAGGCATCCTGGTCCAGGGCCTCTTTTGTCGTGTCCTCGAAAAACGTCTATGGATGGGAAAAGATCAGGGAGAAGCTGAAGGCCGAGTGCGGCGCCGCGATCGAATTCGACACGAGCCTCTCGGCCCTGTCGCTCATCGGCGAAGGGCTCAACAGGGACAACGCGACGCTCATCGAGACCATGGAGCTTCTCAAGTCCGGCGGCGTACCGGTGGTGGGCGTTGCCACGACGTCCTTCAGGATATCGCTGCTCGTGCCCAGGGAGAAAATCGAGCAGGGCGTCGGTCTCTGCCACGCAAAATGGATAGAGGAGAATTGAATTTCCCGGCCCGGAGCATTAACTGATATCAGGCATGGTTCAAGTCATGGGCAGGGGAGGCTTTAGCCTCCCGTGAAGAATACTGAAAATGGGCGGCTGAAGCCGCCCCTACCCGGCTTGGGGAAAATGGGCGGCTGAAGCCGCCCCTACCCGGCTTGGGGATACAAGGAATAAAAGGAGAAAGAAGGCATGTGTGGAATCGTAGGCTACGTGGGGAGCAGGAACGTGCCGCCCATACTCCTGGACGGCCTCAAGCGCCTCGAGTACCGCGGCTATGACTCGGCCGGAATCGCGGTCGTTGGGAAAGACGGGCTGGACGTTTTGCGCTGCGAGGGCAAGCTTTGCCGTCTCGAGGATGCCCTCGCTCAGAAACCTCTCACCGGCACGACCGGCATAGGCCACACGCGCTGGGCCACGCACGGCCGCCCCAGCGACGAGAACGCCCACCCGCACGTGACGGGCCGCGTGGCCGTGGTGCACAACGGCATACTCGAAAACTACATCGAGCTGAAACAGCGCTGCATCGAGAAGGGCAGGACATTCAGCTCGGAAACCGACACCGAGGTGCTGGCCCACCTGGTCGACATGAACCTCGCCGGCGGGATGGATTTCCTGGAGGCCGTGAGAAAGGCGCTTCGGGAAGTGGAAGGCTCCTATGCCGTGGCCGTCCTGTCCGACCTCTTCCCCGACAGGATCATCCTTGCGAAAAACGCCTCGCCCCTGGTCCTGGGCCTGGGGGACGGCGAGAACTTCGCGGCAAGCGACATACCCGCCATCCTGCCCTACACGAAGAGGATGGTTTTTCTCGACGAGCAGGAGATCGCCGTGATCAGCTCAAAGGACGTTACGATCCAGAAGCTCGACGGCCGGGAAGTCAGGCGGGAGGCCAAGACGATTCACTGGTCCCTGGTCCAGGCCGAGAAGAGCGGGTACAAGCATTTCATGCTCAAGGAGATCTTCGAGCAGCCCAGGGCCGTGGAGGACACGATCCGGGGGAGGCTGACGTTCCAGGGCGACCCCGTAGTCTACGGCGCGCTCGGCGTGGACGAGGCCATGCTGCGCTCCTGCGGCAGGCTGCTTTTCCTGGCCTGCGGCACGTCCTACCACGCGGCGGTCTACGGCCGCTACCTCACGGAAAAGCTCGGCGCCGTGCTCGCCGACGCGGAGCTGGCCTCCGAGTTCCGCAACCGCAGCCCGGTCGTGCGCGAGGACGACCTGGTGGTCGCCATATCCCAGTCCGGGGAGACCATCGACACGCTGCAGGCCCTGAAGATCGCGAAGGAAAAAGGGGCAACGATCCTTTCCATCGTCAACGTGCTCGATTCGGCCATTGCGCGGGCGTCGGACATGGTCATTTACACGCACGCGGGGCCTGAAATCGGCGTGGCCTCCACAAAGTGCTTCACCGCCCAGCTCACGGCCCTTGTCCTGCTTGCCGCCGCCGTGGCTGCGGCAAGGGACGTGGAGGGAAAGAAAAGGGGGGAGATCATCAGGATCATCAGGGGGCTCGTGAAAATCCCGCTGCAGATGAACGCGGTCCTCGGCGGGGCCGGCCGGATCAGCGACATGTCGAAAAAGTTCATCGAGAAAGACCATTTTCTCTACCTCGGCCGCGGGCTCGGCTTTCCCATCGCCATGGAGGGCGCGCTGAAGCTCAAGGAAATATCGTACATCCACGCCGAGGCCTACGCGGCCGGCGAGATGAAGCACGGGCCCATCGCGCTCATCGACGCGGCCATGCCCGTGGTCATCATCATCCCGGCGGACGAGCAGTACGACAAGATCAAGGGCAATCTCCAGGAGGTCAAGGCAAGGCAGGGGATCGTTATCGCCCTGACGACCGAAGGCGGAGTGCAGGAGCTCAGGGACCTTTGCGACGAGGTCATCGAGGTTCCCGAATGCGAGCCCGAGCTGCTTCCCCTGCTCACGGTCCTGCCGCTTCAGCTCTTTGCCTACTACATCGCCGATTGCAAGGGAACTGACGTGGATCAGCCGAGAAATCTTGCCAAAACCGTTACCGTAGAGTAAAAATATTTACTTGGTGCTGCGGGCAAGCGCAGCCCCTCGCATTCGCTCGGGGCAGGCTCGGCCCGCCTTGAAATAAGCGCGCCAGTGGCGCGCAGCTGCCGGGCACGCCTGAGGGCGTGCAGCACCATGCGTTGCATCAGAGGTGGTTTCATGAAGAAAATCAAGATCATGGCCATGGCCGCTGTCATTCTCATCCTCTCCGGCCCGGGAGCAGCGGACGAGGGCATGTACACGTTCGACAACCCTCCCCTGAAAACATGGAAGGACACCTACGGGTTCGAGCCCGACGCTGCGTGGCTCGAGCGCGCCATGAAAGCGGCCGTGCGCTTCAACAACGGCGGAACGGGCAGCTTTGTTTCCGGCGACGGGCTCGTCATGACCAACCACCACGTTGGGTTCGACTGCATCCAGAAACTGTCGACCAAGACCAATGATTACGTCAAGGAGGGCTTCGTGGCCGACAGTCTCGAGGACGAGGCCGGGTGCCCGGACCTGGAGCTCAACGTGCTCATGTCGTACGAGGACGTGACGGGGAGCGTCTCGCAGGCCGCGGCTTCGGCCAAGGACGGGGTCGAGGCGGCAAAAAAGCGCAAGGCGCGGATCGCCGTGATCGAAAAGGAGTGCAATGAAAAAACAAAGCTGCGCTGCAACGTCACCACGCTGTACGGGGGCGGCCAGTACATGCTTTACCGCTACCTCAAGCACACGGACGTGAGGCTCGTGTTCGCGCCCGAGCAGCAGGTCGCCTTCTTCGGCGGGGACTTCGACAATTTCACCTACCCCAGGCACGATTTCGATGTTTCCTTTTTCAGGGTTTACGACAGCGGCAAGCCCTTTCGCCCCAAGCACTTCTTCACGTGGAGCAAGGACGGCGCGAAGGAGGGCGAGCTTGTCTTCGTCATCGGCAACCCAGGGACGACGGGCAGGCAGCTCACGGCGGCGCAGATCGCGTTCGAGCGGGACCTGAGAACACCCAACAGGCTCCGGTCGTTCAAGAAGGCCCACAAGGCCCTGACGCAGTTCGCGGCCCAGAGCGGGGAGAACCTGCGCCAGGCCAAGCACTGGATATTCGGGTTCGAGAACGCCATCAAGGCCTACACGGGTTTCGACAAGGCCCTGCAGGACCCGGAGCTCTTCGAAAAGAAGAGGAAAGAGGAGGCAAAGGTCAAGAAGGCCGTCCAGGAATACGAGTATTTTTACGAGGACGTGAAGGACTCCTGGGACAGGATCGCGGAGGCCCAGAAGGAGCGGGAAAAAATCCACGTGGCCCGCTACATCGCCGATTCCATGGTCGACCGCTCGGAGCTGCTTCGCAGGGCGGTGGCCATCGTGCAGATGGTGGAGGAAAAGAAGAAGCCGAACGAGGAGCGACTGGAAGAGTTCAGGGACACGGCCCTCGAATCCCTCGAGCTCGATCTGTTTTCCAGCGCCCCCATCTACAGCGACCTGGAAAAGGTCATGCTTCAAAACTCCCTCGAGGAAGCGCAGGAGGCGCTGGGGCCGGAGCACCCCCTGGTCAAGGCCGCCCTGCGGGGGTTCGATCCGCAGGACGTGGCCGTTGCGGCCGCCGGCGGCGTGCTGTTCGAGGTCGACGAGGGGGAGAAGAAGAAGACCATCAGGGCGGACGGGACAAAGCTCGTGGACGTGGGTTACCGGAAAAAGCTCGTCAAGGACGGCGAGAAGTGGAGCCTCAAGAAGTGGCTCAAGAATCTGGAGAAGGAAAAAGACCCCATGATGAACCTTGCCGTGAGGATCAACCCCGTGCTCAGGGACCTTCGAAAGCGCTACGAGGACAAGGTCAAGAGCGTGGAGGATGCCGAGGGCCAGAAAATCGCCATGGCCATGTTCAAGGTGTACGGCAAGAGCTCCCCGCCCGACGCAACGTTTACACTGAGAATCTCCAGCGGCGTGGTGAAGGGCTATGAAGCCGAGGGCACGCTCGTGCCCTTCCAGACGAACTTCTACGGCATGTACGCAAGGAGCTTTGCCTTCGACGGCAAGCCCCCCTTCGACCTGCCGGAGCGCTGGCTGAAGAAGAAGAGCGCGCTTGACATGTCGGTCCCCTTGAACTTCGTGTCCACGCCCGACATCACGGGCGGGAACTCGGGAAGCCCGGTGATCAACAGGTCGGGGGAGATCGTGGGGCTGATCTTCGACGGGAACATTGACAGCCTCGTATTGAGATACGCCTACTCCGAGGTCAAGGCCCGCGCCGTCTCCGTTCACTCGAGCGGCATCAGGGAGGCGCTGGTCGGCCTGTACAAGGCCGACAGGGTCGCCAAGGAGCTCGGGGCCGTGCAGTCGGTCATCGGCACGAAGCTGAAACCGGTGTTTTGACATGCCCATGATGGGTAGGGGAGGCTTTAGCCTCCCGTAAGTGATTGGTTATCGGGAAACGGTGACGCATGAACGATGAAACGAAAAAGGCGCTGACGCTCTACAACACGCTGACCAGGCGCAAGGATGTGCTCAACGTGAGGGACGCCGGGCGCGTGGGCATGTACGTGTGCGGCCCCACGGTCTACGACTACTCGCACATCGGGCATGCCAGGGCCTACATCTTCTTCGACGTTCTCTACAGGTTCCTGAGGGAGAGGGGCTACGAGGTGACCTACGTGCGCAACATCACCGACGTGGACGACAAGCTGATCAGGAAAGCGGGCGAGGAGGGCGTGGAGGTCGGCGAGGTGGCCGGACGGTACACGGCCGCGTTCCACGAGGACATGGAGCGCCTGGGCAACCTTCCTCCAACCATGGAGCCCAGGGCCACGGAGCACATCGAGGAGATGCTGGAGCTTGTCTCCGCGCTCATCGAAAAGAAAATCGCCTATGTTACGGGCGGCGATGTCTGGTACTCCATCGACGCCTTCCCCTGGTACGGCAAGCTTTCGAGGCGGACGCTGGATTCCGGCCCGGTGATGGCGCGCGTGGAAGCGGACGAGAGGCTCAAGTCGCCGCATGACTTCGCTCTCTGGAAAGCGGCGAAACCGGGCGAGCCTTCGTGGCCGAGCCCGTGGGGGCCTGGACGGCCGGGCTGGCACATCGAGTGCTCTGCCATGAGCCGAAAGTACCTGGGCGTGGATTTCGATATTCACGGCGGGGGCATGGATCTCATCTTCCCCCACCATGAAAACGAAATCGCCCAGTCGGAAGGCGCCTGGGAAAAGCCCTTCTGCCGGGTTTTCGTTCACAACGGCTTCGTGAACGTGAACAGGGAAAAAATGAGCAAGTCCCTCGGCAACTTCTTCCTGATCAGGGAGGTCCTGGAGCACGTGGACTGCGAGGCCCTGCGCCTCTTCCTTCTCGGCACGCATTACCGCAGCCCCATCGACCTGATCGTGGACCTCGACTCCGAGGGGCGCGTGTCGGCCTTCCCCCAGGTCCAGGACGCGCAGAAGAGGGTCCTTTACTTTTATGAAACCAGGCGGAAGATCGATGAGATCCTTTCGGCCGCGGCAGAGGGAGAGAAACAGGAGGACGCGGGCCCGCCTCCCGACGACATCCGTGAAAAGATGCTAAACTTTGAGGACAGGGTCGTGGAAGCGCTCCACGATGACGTCAACACGGCCCTCGCCCTGGGACACGTGAGCGACGCGTTCAGGTTCATCAACGAGACCCTGGACGGCATGCAAAAAGGCAAGGGGGACGCAAAGAAAAGAGCCGCAGGCGGATTCATCCCCTTCATCGCCAGGGTTTCGTCCCTGCTGGGAATCCTGGAAAGGAACACGGACGATTTCCTCGAGGCCCATCGCAGCCGCGGGCTGGAGCGGATGGGGCTGACCGGTGATTTTATCGAAGAAAGGATCGCTGCCAGGCGGGAAGCCAGGAAAAACAGGGACTACAGGCTTGCCGATGAGATTCGCGACGAGCTCCTGGCCAAAGGCATCGAGCTCAAGGACGGAAAAGGGGAAACACGCTGGGGCATCAAGGAGTGATCTATTCATGTAGTGCGGCCCTTCAGGGCCGCTTCGGCGGGGCTAAAGCCCCGCACTACATTCACATAGCACCAATAGGGGACAGAAATGAAAGTCATTCTAGCCGGTCACACGGTCGACAAGGGAATCATCCGCCAGGTGGCGCAGGGACGGATCCGGCACGACTCGGTTGTCAGCCCGGAGTCGATCGCCGCGGCCTACGGAAGGATAAGCCGCTATCCCACGCCGGCGCCCGAGCTGCGAAGGATAACGCGCGAGGACGTGGCTTCGGCCCGCAGGTCGAACCGCCTCATCGTTTTCAAGATGGGGCATCGCGCCGTGGCCGAGCACGTACTTTTCAACTTCGATATCCTGGGGATTTCCAGGCTCGCGCTCGAGGCGCTGGAGGAAGCGCGGCTGTGCACGTGCACGGAAAAATCAGGGCGCCATATCGAATCGGAAAGCGCCTTCGTCATTCCAGCGGAATTCAGCGAGACGCAGCGGCAGCTTCTGCAAAGGGTCGTGGAGATGCAGGCCGCGCTGCAGAGCAAATTATTCAATCCGCTGCTCGAGCATTACAGCAGGCTCCATCCGGACATGGAGTCGAAACGAAGGGACGTGGAGGCGCTCGAAGGATGGGCATTGCAAGACGCCGCCTATGCCTCGGGCCTGTGCACGCAGGCGCAGCTGGGCTTTTCGGGCAATGCCAGGAACATCGAATACCTCATAAGAAAACTTCGTCATCACAGGCTGGCCGAGGCAAGAGAGCTGGGACAGCTGATCTTCAACGCGGCCGCCTCGGCCGCCCCGTCGCTCATCGAGCTTTCCGACCCGGGCAAGTTCAAGGAGGCATTCGGCACGGACCTGTGCGAAGACCACCTGAGGCTCTACCGCGACACGCTGAGGCACCGGGCGGGAGAGGTCATGGCGGACACGCCGAAGGCGGGAGAGGACACGCCCAATCCCGGGGACGGCGATGTGACGCTCGTGGGCCATACGCCCGAGCCCGACGTGAAGCTGGCCGCGTCACTGCTTGCCGCCGCCGGTCCCTCGCGCCCCTACGGCGACTGTCTCGAGGCCTCCCGGAGCCTGGGCCGGCAGGATGACGGCCGACTGCGGGCGTTCATCCTCGAAGCCATGCGCCACATGAGCGACAGAGACCCTGCGCCGAGGGAGTTCGAAACCGTGAGCTTCACCTTTGAGATCATCTGCAGCGCGAGCTGCTTTGCCGCGCTCCAGCGT
>JBDRLK010000754.1:0-5807 GCA_043813155.1 Pseudomonadota bacterium
AGGGGTGTGCCCGCATCAAGGCCGTAAGCATGGACATGAGCCAGGCGTATCAGAACTCGGTGCGCCGCTACTGCCCGGATGCCGATTTGATCTTCGATCCCTTCCACATGATGAAGATGCTGAACAAGGCGGTCGACGCGGTTCGCAGACAAGAAGCTATGATGGGAACGGGAGCTGAACGAAACGCTCTGAAGAAGACCCGCCAGATGTGGCTGTGGGGAGAGGAGAACCTGCCCGAGCGGCACGCTGCTCGGTTCGAGGCGCTTAAGGATAGCAGCTTGAAGACGGCTCGGGCGTGGCGAATCAAGGAACTCTGGCGAACATTCAAGCAATGCCTGGACGTTGACGATGCTCATGCATTCTTCCGCAAGTGGTACGTGTTCGCCATACGCTCGAAACTGGAGCCCATCAAGAAGGTTGCACGCACCTTCAAAGCTCATTTGGCCGGCATCGTGAGCATCTTCAAGCATGGCTTCTGCAACGCCTTGGCCGAAGGCGTCAACAGCCGCATCCAACTGCTGATGCAAAAGTCATGCGGCTATCGCAATCGCGAGCGCCTCAAGGTTGATATCCTTTTTCACTTCGGCGGCCTTAACATGAATCCGTTGTCTGCGCCATGAAAATTCCCCCCACAAACCCGGAAGCGCCATAATATTCAGCCCTGAAGGGCCGCCCTACTGGCACGGCGTGAAGGGCTTGAAGCCCAGATCTTTCTGCGCCAGCGTGGGGATCATGTCCTGTATCTCGCGTACCCAGAGCTTGGTGCCCAGCGGCGGTGACTGCCCAAGGGCCTTCATGAAAATCTTTTCCGCCTCCTCCAAGGCGGCCTCCTTCCCCTTCTTCTTTTTCGTCCTGGCCAGGGCCCGGGCCAGGTAGATTTTTATGCGGGCGTCGCCGGGATCCTGCTCTGCTGCCTTGCGCAGGAGCTCGACCCCCTCCTCGACATCGCCCTTTTCCGCCTTGATCGTGCCCATGGCCGTGAGGCACGCTGTCCCGTCGGGGTTTTTCCCGCAGTACAGGCCGAACGCTTTTTCCGCCTCCTCGAACTCGCCGGTTTTGAAGAGAAGGTCGCCGAGGAGAAGGGGAGCGTCGGGCGAGGCGGGATTGGCCGCAATGTACTTTTTCAGCTCTTCCATGGCCTCGCCGTAATTCCCCATGGCGGCCAGAACGCCGGCTGTCACTGAATGGATGGTGGAGTTTTCAGGGTCGGCCTCCCCTGCCTGCTGCGCGGCGGCCAGCGCTTCCGGGAACAGGTCGGTCTGCGCAAAGATGGCTGATGCCGCGCGCTGAACAAAGGCGTCGCCGGGCGCGAGCTTCGCGGCTGTTCGCGCCTCTTCAACGGCCTTTTTCAGGCGGCAGGAATCGGAGTAGATCCGGGCGAGCGCTTCGTGCGCCCGTGCATGGTCCGGGTACGCGGCGACGGCTTTCTTGTAGTATTTTTCCGCCTCCACGATGTTGCCGAGGGACTGCATTTCGCCGGCATAGGACACGAGGATTCCCGCGGCCGCCGGCGGCTCCAGGACCTTCAGGTAGGGCAGGTAGTTTTTCACCGACCGGCAGTTTCCAAGCCCGGCGCACGCCGTGAAAAGCTTTTCGATGATGTCGGGGTCCTTGGGAGCGATCTCGGCCGCTTTCATGAGGGCCTCGAACGCTCCTGCCTGGTCCCCCATCCCGGCGCGGCTCTCGGCCACGCTGACGAGCACTTGCGTATCGCCGGGGAAGTTCGCAAACAGCCTCTCGGCCGCCCACTTCTCCTCGATCAGGGTCGTTTCGTCGGATTGCCCGGCCGACGCGTTCAGCTCGGCCATGGCGTCGAAATACTCCATGATATAGGTCAGCTCCCCCGGGGCGAGTTCGGCGGCTTTCCTGAGCTCGGCGCAGGCGTCCTTCGACCCGCTCGCCATGAGCAGCGCGGCGAGCGTGTAATGGGGCACGGCGTTTGACGGGTCCAGCTCCACGGCCTTTTTCACCGCTTCCACGCCTGCCCCGGTATCGCCCGCGAGCTGATGGGCCGCCGCCAGGTCCAGGTAGCCCCAGATCCAGCCCTTATCGAGATCGACCTCCTTCTGCGCCGACTGGACGGCCTTCATCCTCTGCTCGGTCTTGAGATAGACATGGGTCATGAAATGCTGCGCAACGACCATATCGCCGCGGACAGCCATCGCCTCACCCAGGAAGGCCAGGGCCCCCTGATTGTCGCCCCGGTCGAAGGCGTCGGCGGCCCTGCAGACCAGGAACGCGGCCAGCTGGTCATCCGGGAGCTTTCCCTGCCTGGAGCATTGCATGAACCCGGTGACGCAGTCCTTCCATGGATGGCCGCTCTTTCCCTGAAACTTCACCATGTCGGCCCTGTAGAGGTCCAGCGCCGTTGCCGCCGGGCAGGACACCTGAGGCTTGCAGCCGAGCATCAGGACCAAAGTGAGCGCCGCGAACGCACAGGCCGGAATTTCTTGCGATTTTTTCATTTTTCTGCCGCTCCTGTTTAGCAAACCATACCCAACACATGGAAAAAAAGGAAGGGCCGTCAGAGTAAAAAAGTGAAGCGAAAAGACATTTTTCCTGAAAATTGTTTGCTTCAGGGACCATGACGGGTAATATCAGGACAGTGAATCCATGATAACGGTAAACGGAAACAGCATCGAGTGGCGCGAGAACATGACGGTAACCGATGCGCTCGCGGCCATGAGCTACGACTTTCCCCTCATCACGGTAACGGTCGACGGCACGTTCGTGCCGAGGGACGAGTGGGACACCGCGAGGATTCCGGACAACGCGGAGGTCAAGGCCATCCACATCCACCACGGCGGGTAGGGAGTCGCCCAAAAATTAATTTTTGGGCGGCTCCTAAGTACAGCGCCCCGCAAGTTAGGGACCAGCCTTGTAGCGAGGCCGCGTATGTGGAGCCGGATCGCGAGCGCGCCCGCAGCGCCCGAGGCAGGCGTAGCAGGGCTACACCGACGAGGGCGCGAGGACGTAAGCCGCGATGCGGCCCACAGGCGCGACCGCAGTAGAGCGGTGGTCCCTGATTTGCGGGGCGCTGTACTAAGGGCGGGCCCTCCATAATGTGGGTAGGGGCGACTTCAGTCGCCCGTACCTTTAAACCACGGGAGGCTAAAGCCTCCCCTACCCAGGGCATTTATAAGATGGGTTCCAGGCGGTCCTCTCCCTTTCAATCACAGGCAATAAAGGTAAAAAACGTTTCCCAGTTCAGCTCCGAGCTGTCGGACCATGTCACGGCGAAACCATCGCCGTTCCACGCGAGCATGGGCGCGAAGGTCATGAAATCCCTGTTCACGACGACCATGTCCTCGCCGAGCTTCACGCCCGCGGGCGAAAGACGCGCGAAATATATGTCCGTGTAGTCAGCGCCGTGGCCCCAGCCAGAGCCGTACCCTCCGTCCCCCCATTCGAGCGACGGGAAGTAGGAATACATCGATCCGTCGCCGATAAACACATCGCCGCCCAATTTCACGCCCGCGGCCGAGATCCTGGTAAAGTACACGCCGTGGCCCTCGCCCCTGAAATCGTTCCAGGCAACGGCGAACTCGCTGCCGCTCCAGGCAAGGCACGGGTAATAGGTGGATGCCGATGCGTCGGCAATCAGGTTGTCGCCGCCGAGCTTTGCTCCCGACGCGGAGATCCTCGAGAAGACCACGCTGCGGACCCCTTCGTTATCGTCCAGCCACGCCAGTCCGTACTCGGTTTCCGTCCAGGCAAGGGAGGGAAACCATGAATTCGTCGTTGTTTCGGTTATCCTTGCATCCGCGCTCAGCTTCACCCCGGCACCCGAGATCCTGGTGAAGAAAACTTCCGAAGCTCCATGCCTGTCATCCTGCCAGGCCAGGCCGTACTCGCTCCCGCTCCAGGCCATGTTCTGGTACTTGGAGAGCTCCGGGACATCGGTGACCTGCAGGTCCGATCCCCTCTTCACGCCTGTGGGCGAAAGACGCGCAAAGTAGATCTGGTTATTGCCGTCCCTGTCATCGTGCCAGGCCACGCCGTATTCGCTCCCGCTCCAGGCAAGCGACGGGAAGAACGAGTTTTGGGTGGAATCCGAAACATAAACGTCCGGCCCCCCCCTCGTGCCTTCGGCCGTCACCCTGTTGAAGTAGACCGCCCAGCTGCCTTCCCTTCCCTCGAGCCAGACCGCGCCGAACTCGCTGCCGCTCCAGGCGACCGCGCTGTAGGTGCCGTTCGAATCGTCGTCGGAAATCCGCACGGGCGGCGTCACCCTGTCCCAGTCGATCACCGTGTCGCAGTCGTCGTCCGCGCCGTTGCCGCAGTCCTCATCCGGCGCCGCGCACTCTCCCCAGCTGCAGCCGCCGCCGCAGGTCCTCGTCCCCGTGGAGCCGCACGATGTTTCGCAGCTTTCCGTCTCTTCCTCCGCGCAGTCAAAATCCTCGTCAATCAGCGTGTCGCAGTCGTCGTCCGCGCCGTTGCACAGCTCGTCGGGCGGGTCGCATGCGCCCCACCCGCAATCCGGGCCGCAGGCCTGCGTTCCCGTGGTCCCGCAGGAGGCCATGCACTCGATCACATCATCACGGCAGCACTCGAACCCATCGTCGCACGCTCCGTCGCAGTCGTCGTCCAGCCCGTTGCAGGCCTCGTCGGGCGGGTCGCACACGCTCCACACGCACGAAGGAACGCAGGTTTGCGATCCGGGGGTCCCGCAGGAGCTGATACATCCGCGCCTTTCCCCCCGCCGGCACTCGAACCCATTGTCCGCCACCGTGTCACAGTCATCGTCCAGCGCATTGCACAGCTCGCCGGGCTCATCGCACCTGTCCGGGGGCGGAATCCGGCAATCACCGCCGCACGTGCCCGTGCCCGTTGACCCGCAGTGCGTCGTGCATCCGACCACGCGCCCCAGGGCGCACTCGAAGCTCTCGTCCAGGCGGCCGTCACAATTATCGTCCACGCCGTTGCAGCTTTCCACGCCGGAGGAGGGCACACAGTTCGTCTCGCACGAGCCGTCGCCATCGAGATCGGACCACCCCTCGTTGCATAGTACCGAGCATACGCCGGACTCGCACAACGGCTGGGCGTTCGTTCCTGCAATGCAGACATTCCCGCAGCCGCCGCAATTGAAAAGGTCGGACTTGACGTCCACGCAGGCCCCTTCGCAAAGGACCTTGTCCGGCGGGCATTCATACGCGCACTCCCCGTCGTTGCAGACCTCGACGGCCAGGCACTCGCGGCCGCAGGCGCCGCAGTGGCTGTGGTTGGAGCCGGTATCCACGCAACCGCCGCCGCAGTCCGTGAGCCCTGAAGGGCATCCCTCATCCGTGACGCCGTCGTCTTCAAGCACTTCCTCGGCCACGATATCGGGAGCATCCTGCCCATCGGACTCCGCGTCCGGATCGTTCCACGACATGCTGCAGGAAAACACGAGAAAAAGCATCGAGGCCGGCAGCAGGGTGCAGGCTCCTGCTATGGATGGTCCTTGTTTCATTGGCTGGAAAACAGGCCTTTGCATGAAAATAATAGCACAGTTTTATTACAAGACCAAACACTATTCAAAGTTCAAACTTTTCATTCACAAATTTTTATGGTATTTTTCCAGCATCAGGTGAATGGTGCCGGGCCTCGAATAATGAATTTAATACATCAATTCTATTAAATTATTTTATATAAATGTTTGATTAAATTCAATATTCAAGGCCCGGCACCATTCACCTGATACCGGAAATATACCCCGGAAATTTGTGAATGAGAAGGTTGAACTTTGAATAGTGTTTGGTCTTGTAATAAAACTGTGCTATTATTTCCATGCAAAGGCCTGTTTTCCAGCCAATGAAACAAGGACC
>JBDRLK010000755.1:0-5639 GCA_043813155.1 Pseudomonadota bacterium
CGATGGCCTCGTAGCCGTCCATTTTCGGCATCTGGAGGTCTATGAGGGCGATGTCCGGCTTCTGTTTGGCGTACAGCTCGATGAGCTCCTCACCGTTGCGGGCTTCACCGATCACCTCGATGCCGGGATCCTCCTCCAGGATTTTCCTGATGATTTTCCTGACGAAATCCGAGTCGTCGGCTATCAGCACCTTGATCATTTCAGCTGAGCCTCTCTATCAGCTTTATCAGATCGCCCTGGTTGAACGTCTGTTTCGTGATGTACGCATTGGCTCCCAGGTCATACCCCTTCTGTTTCTCCTCCTCGCTGTCCAGGCTGCTGACCACGATGATGGGAAGATTTTTATACCTCGCATCGCTTCTTAGCTTTTCGATCATGGCGTACCCGTCCATGCGCGGCATTTTTATGTCGGTGATGATGATGTCGTGGATCTGCCTCTCCAGCTTTGAAATGGCCTCTTCCCCGTCGTAGGCCTGCGTTACCTCGTACCCGCAGGACGCCAGCACCTGCCGCTCCAGCTCGCTCGTGGTCATGGAATCTTCGACGAGAAGAATCCTCTTGCGCTCCCTGGGGACGGTTTCCGGCTCTTCGGTCATTTTAAAGCGGGCGAATGTCTCGGCTTTGGTTTTTTCTATGAGGTGCTCGGGGTTGAGTATGACGACCGGCTCGCTGCTTTCCAGCGTGGTCACACCGGAGACGAACTTCGCTCTCTTGATCGGCTCTTCGAGCTGCTTGAGCACGACCTCGCTTTCCCCGATTATCTCGTCCACGATCAGGACGAGCTCCTCGTTCAGGTATCGAACGACCATGCCGTTGGAATACTGGCCCTGATCCCGGTCTGACTGCTCGAGGCCCAGCAGCTCGTCAAGCCTGGCAACGGGCAGTATCCTGTCCCTGAGGGAGATGATCTGCCGGCTGCCGCTGGTCTTTATTGTTTCCCTGTCGATGTAGGCCACGAAATCAATCGATTCCATGGGAATCGAGAAAACCTGCCCGCCCGTGGCAAGAAGCATCACTTTTTTCAGCATCACGGTGATGGGAATCATGAGTATGAACTTCGTGCCCCTGCCGCACAGGGACTCGACGAACACGTTTCCGCCCATGGCCTTGAGGTTTCTTTTCACCACGTCCATTCCCACGCCTCTTCCCGAGACGCTTGTCACGGATGTGACCGTTGAAAACCCGGTCTTGAAAATGAGATTCACGGCTTCCGGGTCCGTCAGCATCTCGGACTGCTCCTCGCGCAGGATCCCGAGCTCCACGGCTTTGCTCCTGAGCCTGGCGGGGTCGAGACCCCTTCCGTCATCGGAAACCTCGATATAGATGTAGCTTCCTTTCTGGTAGGCCGTAAGCTCGATAAATCCCTGCTGCGGCTTTCCCTCCCTCCGCCTTTCTTCAGAGGATTCGATGCCGTGGGAGATGGCATTGCGAAGAAGGTGAATGAGCGGGTCTTTTATGATTTCCAGGAGCCTGATGTCGACTTCCGTGTCCTTGCCTTCGATTCTGTATTCCACCTTTTTCCGGCATTCCTGCGAAATTTCGAAAATAACCCGGGGCATGAGGGAAAAAACGGATGCAATGGGCTGCATTCTCAGGCTGATCGACGCGTCATGGATGAACTGGATGTTCATGTCAAGGCTGTCGGTGTACTCCCTGAATTTTTTCGTAAAATCCTCCATTTCCTTCAGGAGGCGCTGCTCGGAGCTGCGGAAGTCCCTGAGGACGGGCTTGATGTTCTCTTTCATGGCATCGGATGATTTCACGTTGCCCGCTATGCCGTCCTCGAGAAGCCTGAAGCTTTCGATGCAGTCGTTGATCCTGCCTATGATCGCCGCCGTGTTGCCCTGAAGCTCCTGGAATTGAATCTTGTTAAAGACCATTTCCCCTATCATGCCGTTGAGCCTCTCTAGCTTGGCAACGGAAACGCGGATCGCGCTCTCCCTGATCTTCACGTCCCTGAGATCGCTTTTGGATGATGAGCCCGGCTCCGTGCTTTCCTTCTGCGGGGGGTGCCTGACGGTCGGCCTCGGGGCCGGGCCGCTTTCGTGCGGCTTCGGCGCAAGCGCAGGCTCCTGCTCCTTTTTCCAGTCCCCCCCGGCTTCAGCCTCATTTTTTACCGGCGCCGGGGCGCCCGCGAATGTTTTCAGCCCCTCCACCTTCTCTTCGAGCGCCCTGATCGCCTCTTCGTCTTTCGGCTGCCTGAGCTGGGCCTCGACGTACAGCTTCACAATGTCGCAGCAATCGAAGATCCACGTGCTCACCGAAGCCGCCTCGACCCTGCCGTTGGTGATGTCGGTAATGATGTCTTCCATCTTGTGAAAAACCGCGCCCACCACGCTCAGGCCGACCAGGTTGGATGAGCCCTTGAGCGTGTGGGCATCCCGAAGAAGCTGCTCGATGAGATCCCTGTTGCCCGGCTCCTCCACAAGCTGAATGAACCCGTTGTTGATGTTGACGGTCCGTTCGCTGATTTCATCCCTGTACGCTTCCAGGATTTCCTGATCAATCAAATCGTCCATTCTTTTTCCTCCCGCCACGTCGGGCGGCGACCGGAGTAAGAAAAACAATATGAAAGTTAACCACGTTTTCGGAAGGAAATCAACATGATTTGTATTCCCGCGAGACCTTTACATGCAGCGCGCTTGGTTATATAAAAATAGTAGAAGTTAATCTCGTTTGTAACGGTAGACGCGTTCGTTCGGCAGGCGCAAGCTTCAGCTTGCGTTATTGGCAGCCTCACGACGCAGGCTGAAGCCTGCGGCTACCAGCAAGTTTGACGTCAACACAACGCAGTCTGAAGCCTGCGACGATCGCACGGAAAGAAAGAACCCATGAGCTCCCACGTCCCTTTTGTTCACCTTCATCTCCACACGACGTACAGTTTTCTCGACGGCGCAATGAAGCCTTCCGATGCCATCGACAGGGCGGTCCAGTTCGGCATGCCGGCCATCGCCATGACCGACCACGGCAACATGTTCGGCGCCGTCACGTTTTACAAGGCGGCGAAGAAGGCGGGCATCAAGCCCATCCTCGGGTCCGAGGTTTACGTGGCCCGGGGGAGCATGAAGGAGAAGAAGCCGGGCGCTCGCCATCTCGTTCTTCTCGCCGAGAACAACGAGGGCTACCGCAATCTCATGGTCATCGTCTCCAAGGCCTACCTCGAGGGATTTTACCGGCATCCCCGGGTCGACAGGGAGCTCCTGGCATCGAGATCCGGCGGCCTTATCGCCCTGTCCGCCTGCATGGCCGGCGAAGTGCCGAGAGCTTTCGCCGAGAGGGGGAAGGACGCGGCCGTCAAGGCGGCCTCGGAGCTGCGGGAAATATTCGGACCGGATAATTTTTTCATCGAGCTGCAGAACACGGGCAAGAAGGAGCAGGTCGATTTTATTTCCGAGGCAAGGGAAATCGCCGCCGGGGCCGGGGCCGGGCTCGTGGCCACCAATGACGTCCACTACCTCGATTCAGAGGACTACCTGGCGCACCAGGTTCTCGTTTGCATCGGAACAAACAAGCAGCTTTCACAGGAGGACAGGCTCTACAGCGAGAGGCTGGACATCTTTCTGAGGTCGGGCGAGCAGATGCGCGCGGCCTTCCCCGGCTTCCCCGACGCGATCGAGAACAGCCTGGCCATTGCGGGCAGGTGCAACGTCGATATTCAGCTTGGGAAGATAAGGCTGCCGCGGTTCACGACGCCCGACGGCAGCGGCCTGGAGGAATATCTCGGCAGGCTGAGCAGGGAGGGGCTTGAGGCGAGGTTCGGCCAGTTCAGGCCCAAGGGCCTGCGGTTCGACGAGAGCGAGTACAGGGAAAGGCTCGAGCACGAGCTCAACGTCATAAGCCAGATGGGGTTTGCCGGCTATTTTCTCATCGTGCAGGATTTCATTGCCTTTGCCCGGAGCTGCGACATTCCCGTTGGGCCGGGAAGGGGATCGGGCGGCGGGTCGCTCGTGGCCTACGCCCTGCGGATTACCGACATCAACCCCATGCAGTACAACCTGCTGTTCGAGAGGTTTCTCAACCCCGAGCGGATCAGCATGCCTGACTTCGACATTGACTTCTGCAAGGACCGCAGGGACGAGGTCCTTCGCTACGTCATCGAAAAATACGGGGAAGACAATGTGGCCCAGATCGCCACGTTCCATCAGCTCAAGAGCAAGCTCGTCGTGCGCGACGTGGGCAGGGTCCTGGGGATGAACTACGGCGAGGTCGACAGGATAGCAAAGCTCATTCCCGCCCCGTTCCAGGGCAAGACCTTCACCATCGACGAGGCGCTTGAGAAGGAGCCGAAGCTGAAAAAGCTCTTCGGCTCGAACAAGGAGGTCGAGAGGCTGCTGAACCTGTCGAGGAAGCTCGAGGGGCTGACCCGGCACGCCGGAACGCATGCGGCCGGTGTCGTCATCGCGGACAAGGCCATCAGCGAGTACGCGCCGCTTTACATGAGAAGCACCGACGGCGGGGCCAGGGTCGAGGTGTCGACCCAGTACGACAAGGACGTTATCGAGGCGATAGGCCTCGTGAAGTTCGACTTCCTCGGGCTGAAGACGCTCACCGTCCTTCAAACGGCCATTCGGCTGATCAACGAGATAGCCGGGGAGCAGGGCAAGGGCAGGCTGTTCGACAGCCCGTCCGACATACCGCTCGACGACGCCCAGACCTGCGAGCTCATCTCGTCGGGGGACACGACCGGGGTCTTCCAGCTCGAGTCCAGGGGCTTTCGGGACATGCTGCGCCGCCTTCGGCCCAAGAGGTTGGAGGACATCATCGCGGCCGTTGCCTTGTACCGGCCGGGCCCGCTCCAGTCGGGAACCACGGAACAGTACATCGCGCGCAAAAGCGGCGCCGAGCCGATCTCCTACGTCCACCCGGCGCTGAAGGAGGTCCTGGAGGAGACCTACGGCGTGATCGTGTACCAGGAGCAGGTCATGCAGGCGGCCAGGCTTCTGGCCGGCTTCAGCATGTCCGAGGCCGACAACCTGAGACGGGCCATGGGCAAGAAGAAGCACGGGGCAATGGAAAAGATGAAAGTGCGTTTTCTCGAAGGCGCGGCGGGAAAGGGCGTGGCGAAGAAAGTCGCCGAGGGCGCGTACGATCAGATGAAGGAATTCGCGTCTTACGCGTTCAACAAGAGCCACAGCGCCGGCTATGCCATCATCGCCTACCAGACCGCCTTTCTCAAGGCCCACTACCCCGTGGAGTTCATGGCGGCCCTGATGACCTGCGACGAGAACAGGATTGACAAGGTTGTCGAGTACATCAACGAGGGAAGGGCAAAGGGCATCAAGATCCTTCCTCCCGATATCAACGAGTCGGGCATGCACTTCAAGGTCGAGCTGGACCCTGAGGTGCAGCACGGCAAAGCCATCCGGTTCGGGCTCATGGGGCTGAAGGGCGCCGGCGGCGCAGCCATCGAGGCGATCGTGAAGGGGAGGGAGGACGGCGAGTTCATGGACCTGTTCGATTTCTGCGCCCGCGTGGACATGAGGGCGTGCAACAAGTCGACGCTCGAGCAGCTGGTTCGAAGCTGGGCCTTCGATTCGGTCTCCTGCATGCCTTTCTTGTACTGGGCACATCCCATGTCGTAGTAAAGTAACGGCGATTCCGGCTCGTCCGTCTGGAGATCTCGGTATTGGGCCAGCGCG
>JBDRLK010000756.1:0-7911 GCA_043813155.1 Pseudomonadota bacterium
CGCTATTTCGAGGACAGGGACGGCCGGCCGGTCCCGCATGCCAGGGTGAAGGTCAGTGACAGGGAGGGGGACAGGAAAATCGACATCGACACGGGCTCACCGGTGTTCGAAAAATGGGTCGCGCCCGCCGAGATGGATAAGAGGGACGGCGGCTATTTCCACCGGGAGAAGGGGCTTGCCCTCCAGGAAGTCACGGAAAAAATGAGCAAGTCCAGGGGCAACGTTATCAATCCCGACGACGTGGTCAGAAAGTGCGGCGCCGATGTGTTGAGAATCTACGAGCTGTTCATAGGCCCTCTCGAGGCATCCTGCCCCTGGAGCATGGACGGCATCGAAGGCATGCGCAGGTTTCTGCTCAAGGCGTGGAGGACCTTCACGGAAAAGCAGATTCGGGAAAAAGAGGGGGCTGATGAGCTCGAGAAGCTGCGCCACCAGACCATCAGGAAGGTGGGGCGCGATATCGAGAGGTTTGCCTATAACACCGCCATAAGCCAGCTCATGGTTTACCTGGGCGAGCTGGCGAAGCATGATGAGCTTTCGGCGAGGGACGTGTCCGCCTTTACCCTGCTGGTTTCACCTTTCGCTCCACACCTTGCGGAAGAGATATGGGAGAGGCTCGGAAAGAGCGGCAGGATCCTGCATCAGAAATGGCCTGAGTGGGACGAGGAGAAAACGAAGGAGACGATGATCTCCCTGGGCATCCTTGTGAATGGAAAGAAACGCGGCTCAATGGAGGTCGAGGCGGGCGCGAACGCAGAAAAGATCAGGGAGATCGCACTCGAGGTCCCGAACGTGAAGCGGCATATCGAGGGAAAGACCGTGCGGAAGGTGATCGTCGTGAAAAGCGTGGTGAATATCGTGGTGAAGTAGAGACCTTTTTTCAGTCGAGGTAAAAGTTTACTTCGAAATCGTTCTCGCCCTGCTCCAGCATCTCCCGCCCGCGCGGCGTGGACACGATGATCTGCTCGTCCGCGTCGAGAAGCTCCCACTGGATGTAATACTCGCCCTTTACGAATTCGTCCGTAAGAGTCCAGCCGCGCTTGCACTCCCACTGGAGGCGGCTGTCGTACCAGGGCTCGGGCGACTTGTTGATCGACATCCTCACAAAGCTCGCTCCCGCATCCGCGCAGATATCCTCGTCGGCCGCGGCTTCGTTGATGGTCCAGGACGCCCTGACGAGGGAGTCCTCGCCCCAGGGATCCCACCTGCTGCTTGGACAGGAAGCCGTCCCGGAAATCAGGAGGATCGTGGCAATGAAAATCAGTGGCTGTTTCTTTTTCATGGGCCCCGTGTCATGTCAATGTTGCAGATGTGCTCGTTCGAATCCCGGTCCCAGCTGTCCACGACAAGGTCCGAGCACATGGACCCCCACACGATATCCCCTGTTACATCCTTACCGTCCACGACAAGCTCGTAAGTCCCGAAGGCGATGACGTCCCAGGTCACGGCGCCGGCGCAGCTCACGGGGCCATCATCGATGTCGACAAGATCGTATATATCACCGTCTTCATCCCTAAGTAAATAGCCAATCGCTGATACGGCATGCATCGGGGAATCGCAATCTGCGTAATTCGGCTCGCTGCTTATGGCATCGGCCCAGCGAAGCTCCACGGCCAGGGGCCCGTAGTCCCCGATGAGAAAATTCACGTCCCCGAGCCTGTTTTCACCCTCGTCGGGCGTGATGCTGTTATACTCGGCTGTCATGCTGATGATTTCGCCAGAGCTGTCGGCGAGGGCAAAGGCAAAATGGATTTCCCGGTCAGGATCGAAAATATCGTCCGTGACACCGCTCCCGTCCTCACAGTCGAAATTGAACGTTATGTCCTCTTCGCCGTCGCCGTCGTCGTCGATCATCAGCATGACGGTGCCGGCATCGGCCCACGCGCAGATATCCTCGTCTCCGGGAACGAAATGAATGTACCAGCCGAAGGCCAGCGCCGCCCGGTCGGGCGGTGGAGGAGTGCCCGTGTTGAAGTTGACCGAGTAGAAATTGACGCCCTCCTCGATCAGGACCGCGTCCCATTCGGTCGCGCTCAGGACGGACTCGCCTTCCAGCAGCGCAAACCTGATGTTCTCATGGTATCCCGAGTAAAAATGGTAATCCGTCCTGCCCTCGCCGGCGGAGCAGGGAAAATCGAAATCGAAATCAGAAACCAGGTCGCCGTCCTCGTCGTGCTCAATCCTCACAGTCGAGCCCGCGACCTCGTCGCAGGCGGCGGAGGTGGCCGGGCCTCCGTCAATAGTCCATTCAAGGTCAATGGCGGCATCGCCCTGGGTATCGGGGGATGTTTCGAAGTCGACGGTGAAGAGGTTTTCGCCGGGTTCCGGCACAAAGGGGTCCCAGGGGCTTTCGCTTATCATTTCGTCGTCATCCGAATAGAGGATGAACCTGATGAACACGGTTTCGTAGGAGGTGTAGTGCCAGGAAGTCTTTGCCACGCCGCGCGAGCAGTAAAAGCTCTCGCGGAAGTCGCGGATACCGTCCCCGTCCAGGTCGTCCTCGATGACCACGGTTGAGGCATTGGCGACAGAGCATGCGGAGGCGCCCCCGGGATACCCGTCGATTGTCCAGGAAAACCAGATGTAGGCGTCACCGCCTCCCGGCGAAGTCGAGCACGACAGCATGAGGAGAGTGGCTGCCATTATGTGTGTACTAAGTCGCATACTCCTTTATATAACCATATTTGCAGGGGAGGCAAGAAAAGGGGGGCAGGCGGGGTGCAATAGGCAAAAAAAGGGGTCTGTCCCCTATTTATTCACAGGCTATGAAATTTTTTCATAGAAAAGGGGGGTAAAATTCAAGATTCAAGGCCCGGCCCCCTTCTTGACACGGGGGGAGTTACGTGCTAATTATCAGCCGTCCCGAGCTAGTGGGGCGTCGGCAAGTGGTAAGCCACGGGATTTTGGTTCCCGTATTCGCAGGTTCGAATCCTGCCGCCCCAACCGACAGCCGCTGGAAGGAGAAGCGAACATGGAATACCAGACATTGAAATTGATGAAAAGAGATAAGTGTGGCAAGGGTGTCAGCAGGCGCCTCAGGGCAAAAGAGCTGATTCCGGGAGTCATCTACGGCCAGGAGCTTGAGGAGACCGTTCTCGTGACCATGGGCCGGCGTGACCTCAAGAAGATCCTCGAAAGCGGGCACAGGAGAAACACCGTGCTGAACGTTAAATTCGAGGGAGATTCCGGCGATGGGATACTGGCCATGCTTTATGACTACCAGTACCACCCGTCCACGCGCGAACTCCTGCACGCTGATTTCATAACTGTCAACCCGGAGAGGGAAGTGAAGGTCAATGTGCCTCTCAGGACATCGGGCAAGTCGGTGGGCGTGCTGAAGGGCGGGCTTCTCATGGAAGTTTTCAAGCAGATTCCTGTTGTCTGTCTCCCTGAAAAGATTCCCATTGCCATTACCGTCTGGGTGGAAGAGCTCGACATCGGCCAGAGCCTGAAAGTGGCGGACCTTGAGCTTCCCGAAGGCGTGCAGGTGCTGCTGGCCGACGAGCAGCCGGTGATTTCAGTCACGACGGTCAAGGAAGAGAAGGAAGTCGCAGAGGTTACGCCGGAGGAAGCCGAGGCTGCGGCCGCGGCAGAGGGCGAGAAGAAGCCCGAGGAAGGGGAAGAGAAGAAGGAAGGGGAGAAAAAGGATGAGAAGAAGGATGAGAGGAAGGAGAAGAAGGAAGAGAAGAGGAAGTAACGGCCCTCTCCTGTACACGCCTGTTTATACCTGTCCGTCAGCTTCAGACACCGGATTTCGCGCCACACTCCACGCTTGACAGTGCTCGCCTCCCCTCATTATAATCCTCTCATGAGAAAACGATGTTTTCTTTTTTAATGCCGCCGCGGCGGGGCCAAAGCCCCTGCACTACCCAGGTCTCCTGAATACGAGCGGCGTGAGGGGCTCCTGATGAACATCGTCGTGACAGGCGCCACCGGGTTTCTCGGAAGTCACCTCGTCGACAGGCTCTGCGGCAGGGGCGACAGGGTGACCTGCGTGATCCGCGCGGCGAGCAGCTTGAGATGGCTGGACCGCAGTCCGGTGGAGCTCGTCACGGCGGGCCCTGACGGAAAGGCGGGCCCCGGGCTGCGCCGCGCCCTGAACGAGGCTGACTACGTCTACCACCTGGCCGGCGCCATCATGGGGGTTGCGAAAGAGGATTATTTCAGAGCCAACGCGGGCGGGACCCGGAGCCTGCTGCAGGCCATGGTCGATGCCGGCTCCAGGCCGAAAAGGTTTGTTTACGCTTCCACGCTGGCAGCTGTCGGACCGGGCAGCGGGGAAAGCCTGATCAACGAGGACCAGGAGCCCAGGCCCGGAAACTGGTACGGCCGGAGCAAGCTGGAGGCGGAAAACATAACCCGCTCGTATGAAAAGCATTTTCCCCATACCATCGTTCGGCTCCCGCCGGTCTACGGCCCGAGGGACCGCGGCATGCTCCAGGTGTTCCAGTCCATCAGCAAAGGAATCATCGGTATCCTCGGAAGGGGGAACAGGACAACCTTTGTGTACGTGTCCGACTTTGTGAGGGGTGTGATTCTCGCCGCGGAGTCGCCTGCCGGCGCCGGAGAAATTTTCACCCTGGGCGGCAGGGAAAACCTGCCGGCCGAGGATTTCTGCAGGAGAGTCGCTCGTGCAGTGGGCAGGAAGACGTTTACCTTGAAAATTCCCATGGCCGCGGTTTACGGCGCGGCTGCGGCAGCGGAGCTGGCGGCGCGTGCCAGGCGCAGCCCGACCATTTTCAACTGGCAGAAAATGGGTGAGCTGAAGCATGACAACTGGATGGTCGATATCTCAAAGGCCCGCACTCTTCTCGGATACAAACCTGAAACAGGCATTGAGCGGGGCGGAAAAATCACCTATAACTGGTATCTCATGAAGGGCTGGTTATAGTGAAGGAGCTCAAAAAGCAGTTCGAGGGGTGGGAAAAAGAGGCGGGCGTCACGCTCATCCTGGCAGCCGTTTTGATGACCCTGTTCGCCTACCAGGGCCACCCTGATTTCTTCCTGGAAAAATTCGGACATCTTTCATGGGTCAAGGAAAAACCGGAGTTTTACTCCCAGGCATTTCGATTCCTCTTCACCTTTGTCATCTTTTTCGTCATTCCGGCCCTGACCGTGCTGATCGTTTACCGCAAGCCGCTGGCCTCGTACGGCCTGGCGCTGGGCGATAAAAAATTCGGGCTGCGCTTTGTTGCGGTCAGCTTCGTGGTCGCGCCCCTTCCGCTATACCTGAACGCGGGAAGCGCTGATTTCCTGAAAGGATATCCCCTGTGGCCGGAGGTCGGGGCGAGCGCCGGCAATTACGTCCTGTGGATTTTTCTTTATCTTGTCTTTTACATTGGCTGGGAATTCTTCTTCCGCGGCTTTATGCAGTTTTCCCTGAAGGGCCGGATGGCGCCGTTTTTCATCATCATGATCCAGACCCTGGCCTCCACGATCATACACATCGGAAAGCCGGAAGGCGAAACCCTTGCCGCCATCGTGGGCGGGATCATTTTCGGGGCCGTTGCGCTGCGCACCCGGTCGAGTCTCTACCCCCTGCTCGTGCACTGGTACCTGGGGGCGCTGACCGAGCTCTTCACCTGGCTCCACATGACCGGGGGAGGCGGCCGGCCGTGACGCGCGCGCTCGTCACCGGGGCCAACGGTTTTATCGGAAGCAACCTCACAAAGCTGCTTGCCGGGAAAGGCTGGGCCGTCCGGGGCCTTGTTCTCAAAGGCACGCCCGAGGATTTCCTGGAAGGGCTGGACGTTGATATTGTCTACGGTGACATCGTTCGTCCCGAATCGCTTGGCGTCGCTGTCAGGGACGTGGACGTGGTGTTTCATCTCGCTGCGATCGCGGCGGACTGGGGGCCGGCGGAAAGATTCTTCAAGGTGAACGTGGAAGGAACGCGCAACATGCTCGAGGCGGCGGCCAAGGCAGGGGCGCGGCGCTTTGTTTTCATGAGCTCGCCCGCCGTGCACAAGTACAATGGCCATTACAAGTCAACCGAATCCGTTCCAAGGGACTGCCCCACGGATTTCGCCTATGGCCGGTCGAAGATCGAGGCCGAGGACCTGGTCAATCAGATGCACGGGACAGGCGCCCTGGAGGGCGTCGTTATCAGGACGGGTCTTTTCCCCTTCGGCCCCAACGACACAACGAGCTTTTACAAGCTTGCCCGCGTCCTGGAGAGGGGAATGTTCTCCTATGTGAACGGCGGCAGGGCAAAAACATCGACAGCCTACGTGGAAAACCTGTGCAGCGGCGTTGAGCTGGCGGGATCGCATCCTCGGGCAGCCGGCCGGACGTTCATTATCGCCGACGACGTGGATGTCTCATGGAAGGAGCTCATCGAGAGGTTCTGTTACGAGCTGGGTGTGAAACCCCCGAAACTGTCCGTCCCCTACGGCGTGGCTGACATTCTCGCCGCAGCCGTGGAAGGCGCCTGGTCGGCCCTCAGGCTCTCCGGCGAACCGCCCATTACAAGATATCGCGCCCGGCTCATGCGCAGGGACCTTTCTTTCGTATCGACCAGGGCTCGCCGCGAGCTGGGCTATGAGCCGGCCGTCAGCCTGGACGAGGGCATCCGCAGGACCGTGGCATGGTATAAAAGCGTCAGGGGAAGGTACGGCTAGGTCTCTTCATGGTCTTCACGGAGCCTCCTTATTTTATTCTTCAATGAATTCGTCCGCTCCCACGTCCGGGTTGGCGTCGCGCGACTGACCGTCGAAATCCTCGTCGCACAGGCCGGCTGCCAGGGAAACGCCCGCGTCGATGGCCGACGCAGCGGTGGGAAGAAGATGCAGGTTGGCGTCAGCAGGAACCTCAAACAGGGACAGGGGAGCGTCCTCGATATTGCCTTCGAGCGTGGCGCTTCCGCCGCGGTCCATGATGTTGTGGCTCACCAGGTTGTCGGCAATGTAAACGTCCGTGTCCGGCCAGCGCCACTCGATGCTGTTGAAGGGCGTCATGGTCGTCACGATCGTGTTGCAGATTGCCGAGGCGCCGCGCGTCTGGTGCAGGTTGATCCCGGAGTCGTAGGTCGTCACCGTGTCATCCGCGAAAATCATGTTGTTTCGGATGATGCCGTCGTAATGGCCGAGGTAGGCCGCGTCCGGGTAGGGATTGGGGTCGTAAGCGCGCATGCCCTCGAGGTAATCGTACATGCCGAACCCGATTGCGCGCGCGCAGTTGACGATCAGGTTGCGCTCCACAAGGGTGTCGCGGCTGCTCTGCCAGAAGTGGATGGCGTGCTCGGACAGCCCGGAGGGGCACCAGAACCCGCGGATCGTGTTGAGCCGTATTTCCCAGCCCCATGCGCCGTGGGCGTCGATCCCGCCGGTGTAGCAGTTGTCGCGGACATGCGGCCGCCCTTCGTCGGTCAGCTCGATGAGCGAGCACTCGATGCGGCCGCGGTCCACGTAGGTGTGTTCATAGCTCCTGTTGACCTTGATGCCCTGCTGGCCGGGATCGATCACGTGGATGTTGTGGAGAAGGATGCCTTCGATGTCGCCGCCAGGGCCTCCCATGATGTGGACAGGGTGCTCGTAGGCCCGCTTTATGGTGACGTGGGCGATGGTGACCCGCGAGGCACTGATCTGCATGATGTCGCCCGACCAGCCGTACCCGTAATTCCCATCGAGCGTGACGTCGCCGGGATTGTTGCTCGCGCTTCGCAGCGTCACTCCCGGCGTGTTGAAGACCAGCGTGTCGCCGTTGAGAGCATAGGTGCCTGTTTCCAGCCGGATCGTTGTTCCGTCACCGGCCGCTGCCACGATGCTGCTCAGCTCGGAGGCGCGGTCAGCTGTGACGCTCACAATGTCGCCTTCCGGCGGCGGCAGCGGCTCGCATGTCGCCGGCGGCGGAGGCGGAGCATCGGGCTCGTCGGCCGCGTCGCGATCCGCCGGCGGGTCTTCGGGGGGATCC
>JBDRLK010000757.1:0-12260 GCA_043813155.1 Pseudomonadota bacterium
CCGCCTCGTACATGATAGAGAGGTGAAAATCATATGGGTCCCCCTTGTCGAAAGCATCGGCCACTTCCGTGTACTGCGGTCCCGTCATTCCGGTCTCCTGGGCAAAAGCTGAAAAAGAAATCAGCAGCGCGAGAAACAGCAGCACGCAGGAACGGGTCGTCCATTTCATTGTTGGCATATTCTCCTCGTTGGAACGAAAATAAAACGTTATTAAACATTAAGTTTTAACAGATTTGTGGAAAAAGTGTCAAGGTATCAAGTTTTATTATATTCTGGTTGCTTTGATTCGAATTTTCTATTATTTACATTACTGCAAATCGCAGAAGAGTCAAAATTATGAGAGAAGAATCAAAATCCATTATTATCCAAGAAAACGTCACGTTTTCAGCGAAAACCGACGTGGGGAAAGTCAGGACCCACAACGAGGACAATTTTCTCGTTGACAGGGGCCTCAATCTCTTCGTCGTGGCCGACGGCATGGGAGGGCATCAGGCGGGGGAAGTCGCCTCCGCCATGGCCGTGAACTTCCTTCGGGAAGCCGTGCAGGAGAACGCCTATATGCTCGACAAGTTCAACAAGGATGAAATCGAGACGGACAAGCTCCCCGCCACGCGGCAGCAGGTGTGCGAAATCATGGAGGAGGCGGTCAAGAAGGCCTCGAGGAAAATATGGGAGCAGGGCGAGGTCGACCCGGCCAAGCGGGGCATGGGCACAACGGTCTCGGCCCTCCTGATCGCCGGAGCGTACGGGTTCATCGCGCACGTGGGCGACAGCAGGATCTACCTCTTGAGGCGGGGCGCCGTGCGCCAGCTCACCGAAGACCATTCGCTGATCAACCTCCTTCTGAAACAGGGGAAAATCAGGCCCGACCAGGTCGACCAGGTGAAGCAGAAAAATGCCGTCACCAGGGCCGTGGGCGTTTATGAAAACGTCGAGGTCGACATCATAGCTTTCGACATCATTCCGGGCGACCAGTTTCTCCTGGCCTCGGACGGTCTTACCGGCTACCTGCAGGAAACGGAAATCCCGCCCTTCCTGAGCGACCAGGACCTGGACCGGGTTCCCGAGAAATTCATCGACATGGCGAACGAGAGGGGAGGAAAGGACAACATCACGAGCATCGTGGTCAGGATCATCGATGTCGAGGGAGTGGCCAAGGACAAGTGCGAGCAGCTCGACCTTCGCCTCGACACCCTTTCCAATATCCCCATGTTCCGCTACCTGCAGTACAACGAGCTTCTCAAGGTGTTCGCGCGCATGACCCACATGGCGATGCCTGAAAACGTTAAGATCATTGAAGAGGGTACGGCGGGCGATGAGATGTACGTGATCATCACGGGAGAGGTGAAAGTCCACAGCAAGGACTCCACGATCGCCACGCTCAAGCCCGGGGACCACTTCGGGGAGATGACCCTGATCGATAAATCCCCGCGGAGCGCATCGGTAACGACCGCGGCGCCTTCAACGCTTCTCAAGATAAACAGGAAGAACTTCTTTTCTCTCATTCAGCGGGAGGCCGATACGGCGAAGAAAATACTCTGGAATTTCCTCCAGGTTCTTATTTTCAGGCTCAGGCAAACGAACCTGGACCTGAAGGATGCGCTGGAAGTCAGGAACATCGAGGATCTGACCGAAGAAATCGAAGGATTGGACTGACAGCGGCATCAACATCGAGGGTAGGGGAGCCTTCAGGCTCCCATGAAAAACATCGTGTACGGGCGGCTAAAACCTCCCCTGCCCCGGATAGTGAATAGGAGTTCGCGATGAACATACGGCAATTCAAACTTCACATTCTGCTCGTCGTGATTCTGCCCTGCATGGTCTTTGGAAGCCAGCTCTCCGGCTGCAAGTCATGCAACAGCGGCAAAGCCGGGGAGGAGCAGCCTGCCCCGGACGCGCCGACGGCGCCGCCGCCCGACGAAACAATGAAGGATAAAATTCACGATGCCTCGGTTCCCATCCAGCCCGAGGCGGAGGTCGTCGGCTCAAGCGGTGCTTTCAACATTGTCCGCAGCGAGAAGAAATCAAAATTCCCCGTACCCAAGGGCGAGGAGAACTCGATGTACATCGGGGACAGGATTGCAACGGAGGCCGACGGCCGGGTTGAGCTGTCCTTTCCGACCGGAGGGAAGGCCACGCTGGCGAGCGGCACGGAGCTCATCATCGGTACGCACCTGTCTGCTGAAATCGTTGTCGTCCGGGGAAATGTCGTCCTCGAAACCAATCAGATCAAGGGGCGGTCGAGAAGATTCAAGGTTCAGACCCCGACCGGCACCTTTTACCATGCAGGCCCTTCCAGCGAAATCTCCGTGGCCCGCAACGGAGCAACCAGGATATTTGTCAGCGACTGTCCGGACGCTTCGCTGCCTGCCGCCAAGCTGGACCCCGCAAAACCATTGCCCGCGGTCATGTCCGGCTGCGCCTACCTTTTCAAAGGCGAAGAAAAAATGCTGGCCAGCGGCGACCTGCTGATCATAGATTCGAAGCTCGGCGAAACGCTCGTCAACGGCCACACCGACACGGGCGAGATGTCCGGCAAGTGGCTCGCCGGGGAAAACGGCGCCTTTGAAAGCAGCCCGGAGGAGCAGATCGACTGGTACATCCAGTGGCTTCCGGGAGGCATTGAAAAGATCGAGCAGATCATCGGCCTGATGGACGAGCTGAGAGACAAGAACAAGGGGTTGATCCAGGACCTCAGGGACCTGCGAAAGGATTCCAAGGAAACGGAACCGGCAAAGGCCCAGCCGCCGGCGCAAAAGAAACCGGACAAAAGCCCGGCGAAAAAGAAGATGGACGATGTGAAGCTGAACCTCGCGGAGAATTCGAAGCGCATGGCGCGTCTCAGGGAAACCCTGCTTGCGAAATGGTACCAGCTCATCCTGAGATGGGACCTGCTGAACGAGTCCCTCACGGATGAAATCCTTTCAAAGGGCGGCAAGGACAGGAGTGTCATGGAGGCCTTTATCACGTCCTTCGACGAGAAGATCCTGAAGATCGTCCACAGGAGACCGAAGCGGAAAGTCCCGGGCAAATTCCCACTGCCCTCCATGCAGAGAAAACACCTGCCCCTCGACGCTCAGAAGGGACTGAAACAGGGCAAGTAGCCTTCGGGATGACACGAACGCATTAAATCCATGGCATCCCGAGGTGACTTGAACTCGGTGTCATTCTGAACGCTGCCTTAGGGATGACCATTGCGCCTAACCCGGTTTCGGATAGAGGATCTTCACGTCGTGAAGGTTTGATACATCCAGGATCATCAGGCCTCCGGCATCGGCCGCCACGAAGGCCCGCTCATCGCTGACAACCGTCCTGTTGATCGATCGCTCGTGATCGAACCGGCCCGCCGGCTTGACCGCCGCTATATCGGAAACATCGAGAAACACGAGGTCGTGCTCACCGGCGCTCAGAAAGGCCCTGTTGGTTTTTTCATCCACGCAGACGCCCCGGACCAGGTCGCTCGCCGACGGGTCATGGGCGCCCGCAAGGACGAGCTTTTCTCCCTTGCGCTGCGCTACGATGAGCCCCTTGCGCCCGGCTGCGCCGAACACCGTCGAGCCCCGAAGATGGAGGCTCCTGACCCCGCCATCTTCGGCCACGGCCGAAAGCCTGGAAAGAAACGCGGGCGCTGCGGGCGAGGTTGCGTCATGAAGCACGATCCCGTCTTTTCCGCCGGCGGCGTAGATGTACGCCGCCTTTCCTTCGCGCTCCACCGCGATGTCCCGGACATAGTCCCCCGTCATCGCCCGCCCGATGACCGTGACGTCGGAGCCGCCGGAAATATCCACGACCGTAACCCCCAGGGAGCCGTCGGCCACGGCCAGCACGTTTTCCTTCAGCGGGACCGCCTTCCAGGCGCCCCCGGGCGTGTCAGCCATGAAAAGCAGAGAGGGGCGCCTGCGGTCCTTGACGTCGATGACCGCGACGCCCGAAGGGCCGGTTGCGGCATACAGCCTGTCGCCGTCCTGGACAATGCTCACCACCGACCCCGGAAGGTAAACCGCGCCGAGCTCGGCCGGGGCGGACGGTTCGGCCGCATCGTAGACAACGAGCCCCGCAGCCGAGCCCACGTACACGATGCCGGCGTCCCCGGCATCGAGCGTCACGGCGTAGACCCTGCTCTTCATGTCCTCCCTCGGGTCCGGCTTTTCCTTCTTCTCCTCCATCGCCCCGCCGGCCTTAGGCTGCTGCTTCGTTTCTTCATCTCCCGCTTCCACCGTTTCCCCGCCCGGCTTCCGGCACCCTGCGGAAACAAGCCCTGTGATCAGCAGCATTGCAAACAGGTGAACCCTGTGGCGCGCTTTTGACATCATCATTTTCCTTCCAGGCCTCCCGTGTAATAATCGATCATGCGCTCGATGCTCCTTGCGCACACCGGGCAGAAGGGCACGAGCCCCTTGTGAAACATCTTGCAGTCGAGATAGCCCCTGAAAAGCCCTTTCGACTTGTAGCCGCCGCCCTCGAACACGCCCACGGCATTCCCGTATTTATCCTCGCTCGGCGTGGGCAGCACCGCGCCCTCGCCGATCATCTCGTGCCACTTGACGCTTTCTTTCTTCCCGCCGAGAAAGGCGCTGATGTTCGGCTCCCACGGCTCGACTCCCGACGGGTAGAAGGCATCCTCGTCGTAGGCTCCCCCGGAGACGAAATACTCGTCGGCCAGCCCGGCGAAGGCATGCCCGAACTCGTGGATGTACACGTACTCGTCGTACTCGTTGTCGGCCGCGAAAATGCTCCATGAATTGTAAATGCCCCCGCCCCCGTAGCGGGCCGTGTTCACCATGATGACGATGACGTCGCAGGGGGCGAGGGCGGCCGCGCGCCTCATGGTCTTGTTGTCCGCCGTGGTCAGGTAGCGCTCGGCCCCGAACGTGTTGAAGGACGTCCCGAAAGCAGTGTCGTTATAAATGGACTTGCGAGGCTCGTCGGGCCCGCTCTGGGCCGAGAAGGCCGCGATCATCCTGATGCTTACATGATCCCTGTGGCCGGCAAAGGGCTCGTAATCGAAAAACACGCGCGCGAACCTCGCCGCGTCCCGGGCCATCTTTTCAGCTTCGTCCTTGTCGTAACCGTCCGGGAGAATCAGCAGGTCGACCTGGTTTTCCGGCTTGCCGCCCACGTGAAGATCGAAGACATGAAGATCCGCATGGTACTTTTCCTTGTTTACCTGGAGCGACGCGGGGTCTATGTCGATTTTAAAAATCTCGTGGAGCCTGCCCTGCCTGTCCCTCGAATGGAGGCGAACCGTCACGGGCTTTCTCGGATAGGGAAAGCGAAGCGATTCGCTCATGGTCCTGGCGATGCCTTGCGCCTCCTCCGTGCTCTGGTACTCCCCGAGAAGCGTGCAGAAGCCATGGGAAAAGATGAGCCTCCCCGTGGCGCCGTCTCTCACCTCGAACCTGTACTTCCCGTAGCCGAAAGGATCGACGAGATAGAGACGCGTTCCGGCCCACAGCGGCTCCATGGCGATCTCGTCGAGCCCCACGGTCTCGCTGTCGGCCGTGGCCGTGTGCTGCAGGTCCACCCTCATGGCCCGGTCCGTGAACCATTCGGCGTACACGACCGTCCCGGGCGCCTCCGCGTCCGTCTCCTCTCCGCTCCCCGCCGTCACCCACACCGCCGCGATTAAAACAGCGGCCAAAAGATGAGTCGCTTTTCTCATTTATTCTCCTCTCGAAATCGAAATCCCGGGAATGGGTGACTTCAGTCGCCCATTCCTTTTTGCGGTTGCGCCATCTCCACACTTCCGGCCCCGCACGTCATCGTGATCCCGGCCCCCTGGACAAACGCCCAGTTCCTTTGCCCGTGCCCCGCCGGAAAGCCGGCGGCCACCGGGACCCGGAGCGGGCCGAAGTTGTCCATGAAAACCTCCTTCAGGCTCACCTTCCCCTTGCCGCTGCCGCATCGCGTGAAGCGGCCGAGCACGATGCCGGCTGCGCGGCCCAGGATGCCCGCCTGTTTCAGGTGAACGAGCATCCTGTCTATTTTGTAGGCGGGCTCGTTCACGTCTTCCAGCAGCAGGATGCAGCCATCCAGGCCCGGCATGAAACCCGTTCCCGTAAGCTGGTCGATCATGGTCAGGTTTCCCCCGACCAGGGGCCCCCGGGCCCTGCCTCGCCGAAGCGGGGCCAGCTTCACGGGAGGAGGGGCGAAATCACAGGACGCGTCCAGAAGAAGCCTGAAAAGATGCTTGACATATTTTCCGGGCTGCCGCCGCAGCGCGGGCACGGACGGCGCGTGGATCCCGAACCCCAGCCCTCTGGAGAGCAGCGCGAAGTGAAGCGCCGTCAGGTCGCTCAGCCCGATGACGGGCTTGGGGGCGGACTCCCATGCGCGCCAGTCGATCCCCTCGAGGATCCTCGTCACGCCGTACCCGCCGCGCATGGCGTAAATGGCGCTGCAGCCCGCCTGCCCGATCGCCCTGTTCATTTCCCTCCGGCGAAGCAGGTCGCTGCCCGCGAAAAACCCTTTTGCCGCAAAGACGGATCTTCGCACCTCCACCCCGAAGGCCCGCATCAGGATCTCCACTCCCCCGTAGAAATCCTTTCTGCTTCGCAGGGGGCCCGAGGGCGCCACGACCCAGAGCCTGTCCCCGATCTTCAGTTTCCTGAATTTCCTGAAAGCGGCCGCCATGTTTTTCTGCGTTTAGAGGCCATCTCACAAATACCCGGGTAGGGGAGCCTTCAGGCTCCCTGTTTTCTTTGCGGCGCGCCGAGGGCGCGCAGCACCACGGGCGGCTAAAGCCGCCCCTACCCGCGTTCTGGTTTCAAGCGTAGAGCGTTTGGAAAATTTTTCAATAGATAAAGAACAGATAAGCCGGCTAATTCTCGGCTCTCAGTTCCTCTCCCGCCATGTGCTGTTTTTTATTGTCCCCGGCCCTGCTCCCGGAAAAGAACGCGGCGATCAGCAGGATGATGAACGCGGTGGCGGTCGTGTAGTAATGAAGGTTCGAAATCCTGTCGCTCACGATCGGGGCGAGCACGAGCGAGGCCGTGAAGGCGAGAATGGAGCCCACGGCCAGCATGGACGCGTTCAGGATGGACGGGGAGGCACCGCCGCCCTGCCTGCTGGAAATCGCCTGGATCGCGAAATACAGGAGCAGCACTTTTGAGATGAAAATCAGGACCGAGACGGCCATTGCCTTTTTCCACGCGTACGCGGCCACGAAGGCCGGCGCCTCGAACCCTCCCATCATGCAGTGGACCAGGAGAGAAATTACGAGGATGGAGTACAGGTGCATGACGATGTGCCTGCGCCAGGTCGTGCGCCTCCTCTCGGGCACGACGGCCGCCACAAGGCCCGCCAGGAGAAGGATCAGGGCAAAAGGCTCCTCAAGGCCGTGCCACGTCCAGGGATGGAACATCTGGTCGCCGGCCGCCGAGGCGAGCACGGGAGAGGACGTCTTGAGCCAGCGCAGCACGTAGACGAGGACGACCGGGAGGACAAGCAGCGACCCCTGCACCCACCTTTTCATCATCGAATACAGCACGGACCTGCGCGCTCTGGATTCCCCGACAAAGGCCGTGAAGGCAAGAACGAACACGGCCCCGCACGCGTGGGCCGCATGGATTTCCCCCCCGTACAGGAAGAGCCCGAGGGCCACGAGGGTGACAAAAGGAAAAACAACGACAAGTGAAAACAGCACGGCCGTGAGCCTGTCCATGAGCTTTTCCTCTCCCGGGCGCGCCGGGTCCGCAGCGTCCCGGGGGGGCTCGTCCTGCGGCCCGTCTGCGGGCGGCCGGTCGTCCGGCTTCTCTTTGCCTTTGCGCGGCCGCAGGCGCAGGGAAACCGTCTTTGCGAGCAGCGAGCTCACCCACCGGCTCTGCAGGAGCAGGACGACGAGCAGGAAAACGAATGCGATAAGGGCATTCTTCCTCCAATCCGTCTCCTCCGGAGCCTGCATCACGGGAACGGCCATCTTGATCAGCGATTCATTTCCCGGGCGGAAAACGGCGAGGTCCAGCTCCTGCGTATCGTCGGGCGGAAGGAGGTCCTCCCTCACGTAGGCTTTCATTCCTCCGGCGACGAAAATGACATCGCCCGGCTCAAGGCCCGCGCGGGAGGCCTTCTTTCCGGGCTGCACGCTCACCACTTCAATCCCCGCCTCTTCCCTCTCCTCGACTTCCAGGCCCAGGTCGTCGAGAAACGCATCGACCTTTTCTTCGCTGATGCGGCAGGAGCTTTTCCCGCTCGGTTCCACGTCGAGTATGTCGAATTTCACCCTGTCCCTTACCGCGTCGATGTAACCGGTCTTTCCCGTCAGAAAGGTCTGCATGCGCACGATGACCCTTCCCTGGAAAAAAAGATGCGACGCGCACTTGTCTTCCAGCCTGTCCCGCTCCAGGACGAAGGAAATCTCGTTTTCGCCGGCCGCCGTTCCTTTTACGACCACCTTTCCCGATACCGGGTGCTCGGCCCGTATTTTCCACTTCCCATCGAAAACGATCTCCACGTCGCCGGTCACAAACCCCTCACCGTAAATCCTGGTCTCCTCCCCGAGCACGATTTCATGGCTGCTGAAATAATTGATCGTCCCGAGATGGACGGACTCCTGCATGACACCGCATCCCATGAGCACAAGGGCCAGGGCGGCGGCCAGCGCAGTTTGCCGGTGTAAGATTTTGATTGTAATTGGGGGAAAATCAGGTATCATCTGTCTGAACAATAAAAATTTGATATCAAAGCGCTCAATTAGAATAATGCCAGACAGGGATGAAAAAAATCCATTTTCCGAAGAATTATTTGAGAATTCCGTAATGGAAATACTCAATAGGGCTCTTGTTGCCGGGAAAGGCAGCCCCCTGGACGGAACGGCCATACCGTTCGAGCCGCGGGACCTGGAAAGGGTCGGCCCGGAAGACATAAAAACCAGGCTGGATGACATACTGCTGTCCGATCACCCTGAGATGGCGCTGGTCTACCTCAAGCTCGCGGGCTTTCTGGAGCATTATCTGCCGGATATTTACGCCCTCTGGGAGTTCGACGACGGCAGCGAGGAATACAAGAACCTCTGGGAACACACACTCAAGGTTGTCTCACAGACGCCGGCAAGCACGATCCTGCGATGGACGGCGCTGCTGCACGACATTGGAAAGATCAAAACCAAGAAGATCGACGACAGGGGAAGGATCAACTTCATAGGCCATGAGCAGGTCGGGGCCGCAATGGCCTCAAAGATAATGAAAAAGCTGCGATTCCGGCCGGAAGAAGCCGAAAAAATCCGGTTCCTGGTCCTGAGCCATCTGCGATGCACGCAGTACGACTCCAGCTGGACGGATTCCGCCGTCAGAAGGCTGGGGAAGGACCTGGGAGAGCATCTGCGCGACTGTATCGAACATTCCAAAGCCGATATAACAACGAAACATGCCGGAAAAAAAGAAAAATATCACACCCTGCTCGATGAGCTTTCGCGGCGGCATGAGAAGATACTGGAAGAGGACTCCCGGCCCCCGCACCTTCCATCCGGGCTTGGAAACCAAATCATGCAGGCCTTTGACCTGCAGGCCGGGCCCGCGGTCGGAAAAATACGCAGCGCTCTCCAGGAGCGGGTCGAATCGGGCACGCTCGAACCGGCGAGGGAGCCTGAATATTACATAGAATACTTGAAGAACGAGGGCAATATTGTTATTAAAGGAGCGGAGACGGAGAAGACATGATGGAGAGAGAAAAAGTGTGGCGGCTCGTTACGACGCACCTGCAAACGGACTATCTGCTGAAACATCTCATCGCCACCGAAGCGTGCATGAAAGCCCTGGCCATAAAATTGGGCGAGGACGAAGCCATGTGGGGGACCGCCGGGCTCATCCATGATCTCGACCTCGATGAGGTGAAGGCGGACCCGGAGAGACACGGCAAGGAGGGGGCCCGTATCCTCAGGGATGAGGGGTATCCGGACGAGATAATAAACGCCGTGCTGGCCCATGCCGCGCACAAGGAGCCCGAGACCATGCTGGAAAAGGCGATCTGCGCCGTCGACCCCACGACCGGCTTCATCGTCGCGGCCACGCTCGTGAGACAGGACAAGAAAATAAGCGGCCTGGAAGTGAAGAGCATCCGCAAGAGAATGAATGAAAAAAGATTCGCGGCGAACGTGGACCGGAAGAAAATAATGGCGGCCGAGGATCTGGGCATGGAAGTAAATGATTTTCTGGCGCTGTGCCTCGAGGCCATGAAACAGGTTTCACCCGATCTGGGGCTGTAGCGGAGGTTTCCCGGTTCACCCATGCAGGACAATCCCGCCATACCGGTTTCCGCCGACAGATTCGATATCCCCCTTCTGCTGCCGATCGGATTCTGGACGTCGCTCAGCGGGGTTTTCCTCGAGCGCACCCATGTCCTCATGAGCATGATAAAAGCGGGGACTCCCCTGTCCACACCGCTCAATTACATCATCTATTCCTTCGGGTCGCTCCTGCTGAATTTCGGTTCCATTTTTTCGCTCATTCTGGCCGTTTACTATTTCATCAATGCGTTCAAAAGAAAAAAGGCCGTTGGAATAGTCAACCACGCGATAGCCTTCCTTTGTGCTTCCGCCGCGGCCACGGTGGCCGGAGCCGGCCTGATCACGAACGCCTCCGTGGGCATCTTCCTGTCCGCCCAGCTCGCGGCGCTGGCGGCGTGCATCCTCCTTCTCATCGCATCGGGCGGTGAATCGAAGGGCCGGATCAAGGTCATCCTGCTGCTGCTGCCCGTTTTGTCTTTCCTTCTGCTCCAGATCAACCAGGTGGGCTTCTTCTTTCCACATATCCTGCCCTCTTCCGAAACCGTCGACACCGCTGCCGTCTTTCTCTTCACGGGACAGATCATCTTTCTCATCTTTGCCGGGCTCACCGCGTTCGTCGCGATAAGATGGAACAGGAAGCACGGGCTCCCGCTCTTTGTCCCGTTCCTCGTCGCCATCTCGGTTCTCTTCGTTTCCGTGATCTCCATCATCGGCTCCGAGAGAGCCCGGCTTCTGTTTTTCAGGATCATTGAAGTGCAGTACATCCTGCCCTACTCCTACATCATCTACCCTCTGATTTTCTCTCTCATCTCCTTCTCCTTCGCCCTCCTGCTCACGGGCGACTCGAAATCCAGGTCCGTACAGAATATCCGCTCCAGGGCCGCCTACGCCCTCGGCTTCATCACCGTCGGGACCTTCACGCCCGGCACGTACAATGAAATAGCCTTCCTCATCCTGGGAATGAGCCTCTGGCTCATGACGCTTCCGAAATTGAAGGACGCGTAGCCGCGGGCCGGGCCTTTATCGGGCACGCCAGGGGCGTTCAGGCGCATAAACCGACCCATTCAATCGCTGCGATGATATTCAAAATTCGACTCGAAGTATTGCATTTTGGTTGATTACGTACTATGAAGCGATACTTATGGCCAAGAAGTTTGTTGTGCCCGACTGGGCGGGAATCCTCCTTTTCTTCCTGATCATTCTGCTCCTCTACATACCCAACTTCTCCAAGCTTGGAGTCATGACCCCCTGGGAAATGAACAGGGTCATTGTTGCCATGGATCTCGCGGAGAACCCGGCCACGCCGTGGATGGCGGCGCAGCACATCGAGGGTGAAGGGGACATTGCCCCCATGGCCATCTGGATGCCCGCCATCGGGTTCAGGCTTTTCGGGATTTCGGAAGCAGCGGCAAGAATTCCGTCCCTCGTGCTGCTGATGCTCTCGCTGCTCATCACGTTCTGGAGCATCTCCCGTCTCATCAGCATCAGGGCGGCGTACTTCTCCGTTCTCGTGCTGGCCGTTTTTCCCCTGACGGGTTTTATGAGCTTCAATATCGGCGGGTATGGAACCGCCATGTGCTTTCTGACCATGTCCCTTGCGTCGATTGCCCTGGCCAGGTGGTGGAGGGTCGGGCCGGAAGGGGAAGGAGGGCGGGCGGACGGCGAGCTCCCGGTCGAAAGGCTCCTGGCCCTGCTCATCGCCATCGCCGCGCTCGTGTGCTGTTACCTGGCTATCGGCGGCATCATCGGGCTCCTGCTGCCCGTGGCCGCAACCGCCGTCACGCAGCTCATTACGGGCGACTGGCAGCTCGTGATCCCCGGCAGGGCAAAAAAGTTTATAAGAGAGCAGGGCATGGTCTCGTCCGTTGTCTCGATCCTGTTTCTCGCCGCCTTCGTCATCCTTCTCGTTCTCGTCATACCCGTGGCCGTCAGCAAGGAGCCCGAGTTCAACCTGCTGTCCGGCGGCACTCCGCGCCTGGGCGCCATACCGACCGTGGATTACTTTATCGAGAACATCGCCTACGGCACCTACCCCTGG
>JBDRLK010000758.1:0-8461 GCA_043813155.1 Pseudomonadota bacterium
TTTAACCATGGATTCAAGGAAAAAAACCGCCCGGACCCGTGACCCCCGGCTTCTTGCCTTCGGCGTGACGTTTTTCGTGCTCATGCTGGTTACGAGCCTCCTGTGGCTTTCGTGCTTTTCCATGACCGACTTCGGCAAGGAGGTCACGTTCTACGACGGCGCGACCGTGTGCAGGGTTGAAAGCGAGGAGGAGGACTGTGACATGGACAACTGCCATCATTGCGACGAGGAGCTGGGCCGCTGCACGCCCGATCCTTCCCGCAATGCTTCCGACGATGACCTTGACACCTATTTTACCTGCGACGATGACGGCGTGCACGGGCCGGGCCCCGACTGTGACGACGGCACGGACCTCATCAAGCCCGGCGCGGCGGAGCAATGCAACGTGGAGGACGATGATTGCGACGGCACGGTCGACGAAGGCATCGTCCATTCATGGGAAAGCCCTGAGGAGCTTTTTCCGGGCAGTCACCCGGCAGTGGATTGGGACGGGCAGAACATTGCCGTGGTGTGGGAAGCACATGGAGAAACAACCACGAATTTGAAGTTTGCTTTCCTGACCGCATCGGCCGGTATCAGCGAGCAGAACGACCTCCTGGCAGGAGGGTCCGACAACGTGGAAAGCCCTTCCATTGCTTACATCAGGGAACGAGAGGGGAGCAGCACGTTCGGCGTGGCATGGATCAACAACGAAAGCGGGAACCGGGGGCTGCAGGTCATCGTGGTCCAGCCGGCCGTGCAACTTCCCTATTCAGGAGTGATTGAGTTGATCGAGGAACCTGATGGAGAGCAGATGTCGGCGCCCAAGGTGGCCTGTGCCTATGACATCGACAGGTGTGCGGTTGCGTGGAAGCAGCAGTCAACCGGTGACGCGGCCACGGCCGAGATCAAGATCGCGTTTATTAACAAAGATACCGGCTCACCCGAGGAAGACATCATCGAGGTGAGCAGCCGCCCGGGCGTGGAGTCAACGGAGCCGGCTGTCGTGCGCGCGGGAGCCGGGTTTGCCGTGGCCTGGACTGAAATTGTGTCGGAGGGCAATTCCTCCATTCATGTTGCCTGTTATGACCAGGAGACGAAAGGGCGGATCGGCGACGCGGTCGAGCTGAATGTCGATGGGGACAGGAATCCTTCGTCCCCCGCGCTGGGACGTCGCATCGGTGCACCTTCTTCGTCGGAAGTGATCCTGGTCTACCAGGCCCTTGGGGAAGGGACGCAGCAGGATATCTACTACGTGATGCTCGACCTTGCGAAGTTCGATGATGATGGGGAGGTTTTCGGAAGCACGAACAACCTTTCCAGCTCATCGCTCCTGTCCATGAGCCCGTCCGTGTTCTGGGCCGGCGACGACATAGGCGTGGCCTGGAATGAGCGGGGCGCGGACAAGGTGAACTACTTTGCGCTGATCGCGGCTGCCGGGGGGGATGGAATTCCGGGCGAGAGCGTCTTGCTCGGCGAAGGTCTCAGGCCGTCCGTCTCCACCACGGGGACGGAAGGCGGGTTCCTCGTGCTGGGATACCGGAAGATTGAATCCGATTACGCTATCATGGCAAACGGAACAAGCTGCGAGGTGGAATGAAACAGTGCTAATAGGGGCTGTCCGTGTAAATATCGTCGCCCTTGCCCTTCTTTTTGCCGGGGCTTGAGTCGGAGGGTTCGGTCTTTTCCGAAGAGGCCTTGTCCCCGCCTTTGCCTTTCTTTCCCTTTTTGCCTTTTTTCCCGGTTTCTTCAGCCTCGAGCGTGATGTTGCGCGAAACGGGCGCGGTAAATTTCACCCATTCCGAAAAAGGGGCGTATCCGTCGAGCCTGACCTCGATGAGGTGCGGGGTGTCGGATTTGGGAAAGCCGGCGCTGAACGGGCTGCGGCCCACGGGGGCGCCGTCGAGATAGATTGCGGCGCCGTCCGGCGACGCCTTTACAGCCAGTTCCATCCTTTCATTTTCTCTTGCGCCGTCCGCCGCCTTGCCGGCAGGGGCCTCCTCGACGGGGGCAGGCACGGGTTTCGGCGCCGCCTGAATCGCTTCGCCGGGAGGCGCTTTGGCCGGGGCGTCCCCGTTGCCCGACAATCCAGACCCGAGGAATAAGTATCCGCCGACGCCGAGCAGGACCAGAATGGCGACAACGGCTGACATGACAACGGCCTTTCTGCCCTTGCCCTCGGTTGCCGCCCCGGCCTGCGAGTTCTTCCACTCGAGCTCGGTCGACGTGCTTTGCGCGGCGCCGTGAAACTCTTCCAGTTGTCCCTTCACGGTGCCGGAAAGCTCGTCCACCCTTCTTTTTTCCTCTTCGACCTGCATCATTCCGGAGCCGAATTCTTCAAGGGCCGCGGCCATCTCCATGACGTTCTGATAGCGATCGGCAGGTTCGCGTGCCATGGATTTTAAAATAATGTCCGACAGCTCATCGGGCGTGCCCGGCCGGGTTGTGACCGGGCTTTCGGGTGTCGCGTTCAGGATCGAGTAGACCAGGCCCGGCACCGTGGGCGCATTGTAAGGGACCTTGCCGGTAACGCACTGGTACAGGATGATGCCGCAGGCGTACACGTCCAGCCTGTGATCCATGTTCCTGCTTCCCGTTATCTGTTCGGGCGCCATGTAATAAGGCGTTCCCATCATGGTCCCGGTCTGCGTCAGCTTGTGCGCGTCCCCGGTCTCCTTGATTTTAGCGATGCCGAAGTCAAGGATCTTGACCCAGTTTTTCCTGCCTGCCAGCGTTATGAGAAAAATGTTTTCCGGCTTCAGGTCGCGGTGTACGATGCCGAGAGAGTGGGACGCGTGGAGCGCGGACAGGACCTGGAGCATGATGTCCACGGCCTCCTGCGGGGCAAGCCCTTTTTTCTCATCGATCAGGTCCTGCAGGGTTTTTCCCTTGAGCAGTTCCAGCACGAGATAGGTGGCGCCCGTTGCCTCGTCCCTGCCGATGTCGTAGATCTCGATGATGTTCTCGTGCCCGATCTCGCCCGTGGCCCTGGCTTCACGCTCGAACCTGGCCAGGACTTCGGCGTTCTGCGCAAATTCCTGGTTGAGAAGCTTCAAGGCCACCTTCCTGCGGATCTTGCTGTGGCGTGCCTCGTAAACCGCTCCCATGCCTCCCTCGCCGATCAGGCGAAGGATTTCATATTTATCAATGGTTCCGCCCACGAGCTTCAGCGCCCGGCTCAATTCCTTTCCCGTGGAAGGGCAGACCCGCGCGTCATCGGGGTGCTCAGAGTCGCAGTATGGACATTGAATGGACATGGATTAATTAATGGATAATATGTTTCAGCATTATATTTATTGGCCTGTCGCAATGCAAGAAAAAGGTTGGGGGCCGGGCCTTGAATCTTGAATTTCATCCATCATTTCCATGAAATTATTTCATGGCGAACTTTTCATTCCTCGTGCTATGAAATAATTTCATAGAAAAACCCCGAAAAATTCAAGATTCAAGGCCCGGCCCCCCTAGACGTACTTGATGATCCAGCGGTTCCTGCCGGACTGCTTGGCTTCGTACAATGACTGGTCCGCCTTGTCGAGAAACAGCTTGACGCCTGTTTCGTGATCGGTCGGCACGCCCACGACGAATCCAAGGCTGATGGTCACCTTGATGATTTGATCGGAACCATCCGCCTGCGTGGTCATGGCCTCGACTTCCTGCCTGATCCTTTCGGCAACGTGCCTGCAGCCGGCTTCTTCGGACTCTGGCAGGATGATGACGAATTCCTCGCCTCCGTAGCGCGCCACGGTGTCCATGGTCCGGGTGCTCTGCCTCAATACTTCGCCGATCGCCTTGATGACCTTGTCCCCGGAAAGGTGGCCGTACGTGTCGTTGACCTTCTTGAAATGATCGATGTCCCCCATCCCCACGCAGATCGGCTTGCTGAACCGCGAGGCCCTGGCCACTTCCGTCGTCAGGATGGACTCCATGGCCCGGCGGTTCAGGAGCTGCGTGAGCGGGTCCTTGAGGGCAAGGTCGGACAGGAGCCGGTTCTGGCGCTCCAGGCTGACCATGAGCTGCCTGATGCGCAGGCCCGTCAAGATGCGGGCCCAGAGCTCCTGCTTGTTGTAGGGTTTTGTGACGTAATCGTCGGCCCCGGCCTGAAAACCGGCAACGATGTCGTCTTTCGCGTCTTTCGAAGTCAGGAGAATGCAGTAAAGGAAAGGGTGCTCGTCTCCCGCCCGCACGGCCCTGATCACGTCCACGCCGTGGTGTTTCGGCATCATCCAGTCGACCAGCAGCAGGGACAGGTCGCGGGGGTTTTTGTCCAGCAGCTCGAGCGCCTCCCCGCCGTCCCTGGCCGTCAGAAAGTCAATGCCTTTTTCCGCAAGGAATTTTTCCAGTATCTTGCGGGATACGGGATCGTCGTCCGCGACGAGGATGCGATGCCCCTCGAGGCTGACTTCCTTCTGCCAGCCCCTGAAGGACGAATCTTGCGTGACATTGTCGTCGGCCATCTGCTCTCTTGGCAATACCCGATACCTGAGTACTTTGTGGATTTTAATATAAGAGAAAAAAATAGTCCATCCCCTTGCATGAACCGAAAGTTTCTGAACATATTGAAGTTCTCCATGTAAAATCGTAAAATTTAATACTTCCGGGTGGTTGCTGAGTCAGGCCGGGTCGGCGTAAAAGGGGGAAGATCGGGAATCTTCATTTTCAAGGAGTCGCCATGCCTGAAAAAGTTGGAGTCTTTCTGTGCAGGTGCGGGCCCAACATCGGTGACCTGGTCGACCTCGATGCCGTCGCCGACCGGGTCAGGGATGCTGAAGGGGTCGCGTCCGTTAACTTCCATGATTTGATTTGTTCCGAGGAAGGGCTGGAGTTCCTGAAGGAGGAAATCAGGAAGGACGGGCTGACGAGGGTCGTCATTGCCGCCTGCACGCCGAAGATGTACGAGAAAAAGCTCATGGCCGCGTGCCGGGACGCGGGGTTGAACCCCTACCTCATGCAGATGGCCAATATACGGGAGCAGTGCGCGTGGACGATCACGGACAGGGGCCTTGCGACGAACAAGGCCAAAAGCCTGGTCAAGGCCGCCCTGGAGAGGGTGCTGCGGCAGGAGCCGATAGACAAGAAGGAAATCGATGTCTGCCCCGACGTGCTCGTGGTCGGGGCCGGCGTGGCCGGCGTGGAAGCGAGCCTTACCCTGGCGCAGCAGAAGAAGCGCAAGGTGGTCCTGGTGGAAAAGAGCCCCTGCCTCGGCGGGCTCATCACGAGGTTCGAAGAGGTCTACCCGACCATGGAATGCGCGCCGTGCATGGTGGCCGGCGAGCTGCAGGATGTGCTGGACAGGCCGAACATCGACGTGATGACCTACAGCGAGGTCCTGGAGTGCGTGGGGTCATTCGGCAACTTCACGGTCAAGGTCAGGGAAAAAGCAAGGTACGTCAGCCCCGAGGCATGCATAGGCTGCGACGCCTGCTACGACCCCTGCCCGGTCGAGCTGGAAAGCGAATACGAGGAGGGGCTTGCGACGCGCAAGGCCATCTACGTGCCCATGAAGGGCGCGCTTCCCAACGTGCCGGTCATCGACGAGGAGCAGTGCAGGAGGCTGAAGGGTGAGAGCTGCACGGCATGCGAGGATATCTGCGTGTTCGGGGCCATAAATTTCGAGGACAGGGAGAAAATACATGAGCTCAAGGTGGGAGCCGTGGTCCTGGGCGTCGGCTCCTCGCTCTATGACCTGGAACAGTGCGAGGCGCTCGGCTACGGAAAGCATGAAAATGTTCTCAGCGCCCTGCAGCTGGAGAGGCTGAACGCGGAGAACGGGCCCACGGGCGGAAAAATACTCATGAAGAACGGAAAGGAGCCCGACTCCATCGCCTTTGTCTACTGCGTGGGCCGGAAGGAGAGCGGGTACTGCTCCGGGATATGCTGCAGCACTTCACTCAAGCTGGCTCACGTGGTCATGAAAAAGCTGCCGGCCGTCAGGATTCACAATTTCGTCACCGAGCTGTGCCTTCCCAAGAAGCAGAGCCAGCATCTCTACGACGAGGTGTCGGCCGGCGGCGTGCAATTCATAAAATGCGACGATATCGGGGGCATCAAGGTCGACAGGGACGGGTCGGGAAAATTGATCGTGGAGCACGCCGGAAAGCCGCAGGATGCGAAGGTTTCCGTGGACATGGTGGTGCTCGTGCCCGCCGTTGTGCCGGGCCGGGATATCGCTGCAATGGCCGGGATCTTCGGAATAGAGACGGACGACAGGGGCTTCTTCTCCGAGGAGCACGCGCTGAAACATCCCTTTGCCTCGACGCTCGAGGGCGTGTTTACCGTCGGCAGCTGCCAGGGGCCCAAGGACATTGCGGATGCCGTTTCCCAGGGAGGCGCGGCAACGGGACGGATCCTGTCAAAGCTCTCGCTGGGCGAAAAGCTGGAGCTGGAGCCGGCCGTGGCGTTCATCGACGCGGACCTGTGCGGCGGATGCAATACGTGCATAGCCCTCTGTCCGTATTCCGCTGTAACCAGGGACACGCAGGAGCGCGTGTCCGTGGTGGACGAAACGCTCTGCAGGGGGTGCGGGACATGCGTGGCCGCCTGCCCGGCCGGGGCCGCGACGGCCAGGCATTTCACGGTAAGCCAGATTTTTGCCGAGATTGGAGGGCTTTTGAAATGACCAGCGCCGCAAAACCCGATTCATCGAACGGGGAGCCGACGATCATCAGCTTCCTGTGCAACTGGTGCTCCTACGAAGGAGCGGACAGGGCCGGCTCTTCGCGGCTGGACTGCCCCGCGAACGTGAGAGTCGTTCGCGTCATGTGCAGCGGAAGAGTGGACCCGCAGTTCGTTCTGAAAGCGTTCAAGGAAGGCGCCGACGGCGTTCTCATCCTGGGGTGCCATCCGGGGGACTGCCATTACAAGAAAGGAAACTACAAGGCCCGCAGGAGAGTGCTGCTGCTCAAGAAAGTCCTTTCGCAGCTCGGCATCGAGGAGGAGAGGCTGAGGCTGGACTGGGTGGGCGCGGCCGAGGGTGAAAAGTTTGCCAGGATAGCGAACGAGATGACGGAAACCGTCAGGAAACTGGGGCCTATATATTCTTCAACTCGGGGGTAGGGAGGCTTTAGCCTCCCGTACGTCTCCCACGAGGGTAGGGGAGGCTTTAGCCTCCCGGAAAACGGGCGACTGAAGTCGCCCCTACCCATAGAGGAACGGTCTTGGATCAGGAGAACAACAGAGAGGAACCGTAATGTCAAAGCCGAAAGTTGCGTTGTACTGGTGTGCTTCGTGCGGCGGGTGCGAGGAAACCGTCGTGGATCTCAACGAAAATGTGCTGAAAGTCACCGAGGCCGTGGACATCGTGTTCTGGCCCGTGGCGCTCGATTTCAAGCGCAAGGACGTGGAGGCCCTGGGCAGGGGCGAGATTGCCGTTGCATTCATCAACGGCGCGATCCGGACCTCGGAGCAGGAAGAGATGGTGAAGATGCTCAGGGAGAAGGCCGGGCTCGTGGTCGCGTTCGGAAGCTGCGCCCATCTCGGGGGCATTCCGGGGCTGGCCAATTTCTGGGACCGGAACCATATTTTCGAAAGAGTTTACGGGAGCGCGCCCACTGTGATCAATCCCGGCAAAACGGTTCCGCAGCAGGTAACGGGAGAGGGCGACGGGAAGCTCTACCTGCCGGAGTTTTTCGACACGGTCAAAACCCTGGACCAGGTCATTGACACGGATTACTTCCTTCCGGGGTGCCCGCCCACGCCCGACCTGGTCATGCAGGCGGTCACGGCGATTCTCGAGGGAAAGCTTCCGGAAAAGGGCTCGGTGCTCGCGCCCGAAAAGCCTCTTTGCGACAGCTGCCCCAGGTCGGACACCAAGCCCGTAAAAATGTCCATCAGCGAGATCAAGAGGCCCCACGAGGTCATGATCGATCCATATAAGTGTTTTCTCGAGCAGGGCATCATCTGCCTGGGCCTGGCCACGCGGTCGGGCTGCGGCGAAGCGTGCATCAACGCCAACATGCCCTGCCGGGGGTGTTTCGGCCCGACGAAGGAGGCCCACGACCAGGGCGCGGGAGCGCTTTCCGCCCTTGCATCGCTGCTGGGGGTCGAGAACGAGGAGAAAATGTCCGGGGACGACATTGAAAAGCTGATAGACGGGATCGTCGACCCGGCGGGAACGTTCTACAGGTTCAGCCTGCCCGCATCAACGCTGGGCCGGCGCCTGCGCCGCTGGTAAATCAGGAGCGGTGGGTAGGGCAGGGGCTTTAGCCCCGCTGCGGCGGCCCTGAAGGGCCGCACTACAACCCCGGCCGAAGCGAGGACAAGGAGTATCCATGAAAAAACGCATTACAATCGATCCGATAACCAGGCTCGAGGGACACGGAAAGATCGAGATATTTCTCGACGATCAGGGCGACGTGGAAAGGGCCTTTCTCCAGATACCCGAGCTCAGGGGGTTCGAGAAATTCTGTGAGGGGCGGCCGGCCGAAGAGATGCCGCGCATAACGCCCAGGATCTGCGGCGTGTGCCCGACCGCGCATCACCTGGC
>JBDRLK010000759.1:0-6179 GCA_043813155.1 Pseudomonadota bacterium
ACGTGGACCGTGGGAGGCGGCGGAAGCGGTTTCGGCTTGACGTGGATCGTGGGGGGCTTTGGCGGCGGTTTCGCCGTGACCACAACTTTCGTTTTCCCCGGCTTCCAGTAGCCCTTCACGTATTTCACGCCCCCATGCACATGGACGTAGCTCGGTCCGACCCAGACGTATCCGGGCTTGTTGACGCATTGGCCCTGGACCATGACCCAGGCATGACCGTTCCAGTGATGATAGGCATTGACCCACACGTGGCCCCCGGGACACGTATTTACGTCCACGACCACATGGACAGGCTCCGGCGGCGGAGGCGTGTTGATAACCAGGGGCTCCGGCTCCACGTAGTAAACGGTAGGGGGCGGGGGGCACCCATACATCGCGATTGCCACGAGCGCAAGGCTCGCAATCATCATCATTTTTACTGGCTTCATTGTAATAACCCTTTTTCCCCTCATGAATCAGAGGATATGAATGTTTGACGATATCAACACTATTTTATTTTATGGAATTGTCAATAAAGCAGGTTTTTTGTATCTTCAAAAGACATGAGCGACACGATTGCACAGCATGATATCCTGCCGCCGCCGGAAAGCGCGTTCACCCGTATCCCGGCTGAAGGCACGAAGGAGCACCGGGCAGCCTCGCAAACCGGCAGCGAGGCGCTGGCCGGCGGCCGCATGGCGGCCCTGATCCTCAACGGCGGGATGGCCACGCGATTTTCCGGGGTCGTCAAGGGCGTTGACGTGGATGTGCTTGGACGATCCTTCCTTTACTGGAAACTGTCCCTCATAAGGGCGGCGGCCCCGTCCGTGCCGGTGTATGTCATGAATTCACCCTTCACCCATGAGGCAGCCCTGAAACATCTGGCCGGCCTGGGAGAGCTGGGCGAGAAGGTCGAATGTTTCGTCCAGTCGGTTTACCCGCGTGAAACGCTCGACGGAAAGCCTTACACGGACGCGGAGGGAAAGCCTTCGCTGACAGGCAGGGGACACGGAGACATGCTCGAGTGCTTCGCGGGCTCGGGGATGCTCGAGAACTTTATCACCAGGGGCTGCGAGACGCTCCTCGTGTCGAACGTGGACAACCTGGGCGCCGTGCCGGACCCGGTGCTGGCCGGCCTTCACGGTATCGGCGGGCGGCCCGTGTCGCTCGAAGTGGCGCCGAGAAAACCGGAGCACAAGGGCGGCGTCATCGCGTCGGTCAGGGGAAAGGTGCAGCTCCTCGAGGGTATCCGGTGGCCGGGCGGGCTGGAGCTGGACGGGTTCGGGTACTTCAATACGAACAACATCTACCTCGGCAGGGAAGCCCTGTCTTCTCCACCGGCTCTCAGGCTTCACAGGGTCGTCAAGGAGGCGGGCGGCATGAAGGTCGTTCAAAGGGAGAAGGTGCTCGGCGAGATCACGGAGTTTCTCGATGCCTCATATCTCGTGGTGCCCGACAGGGGCGGGGAAAGCAGGTTCATACCCGTCAAAACGCCCGACCAGCTCGAAGCGTCGATCGAGACGATTCGCTCCCTGCTCGGGAAATGGGATCTTCTATGAACATGGACGCCGGCCGCGCCCGGCCCGGTGGGCGGCACGGGGCGCTGCACCGGCTCGTGGTCTTGTGCATGGCCGTCTGCCTTGTCCTTCTCTGCGCTCACGCGTGCCGGTGCCAGAACCCGCCGTCGAGAAAAATCGCGAGTCTGGGGCAGGAGAAGGTTCTTTATAAGTTCGGAAAAGACGAGACGGTCGACACGAGCATGGTCTCCGGCGTTTCCGGGGACAGGGCTCTTGTAGCCTGGTCCGATGGAAGCGGCACGCAGGCCATGTTCATCGACGCAGAGGGCCGCAAGTCAGGGCAGATCTTTAACGTCTCGAATGAAAAGGCAACGATGCTCAGCGGCGCCGCCCGGCTGTGCGCAGGCCGGAAACCGAAAGCCGTTCTTCTTGCCGTTCCCACCACGTCCCCCGTCACGGGGAACAAGCCCCTCTCGATCTTTTCCATAAACCCTGACGGCAGCGTTGCGGGCGAGCCCATACGCCTGGGCGAGGCGGGCCCTTACAGCAAGGGCGGGGCCATAGCGGCAACGTGCAAGCGCGCATACGTGGCCTGGCACACGGGCAAGGTCGGGCAGTTCGACGTGAATACAGCGGCCGTGGACCTGGAAACCGGCAAGGTGATCTGGGAAAAAACAGTTTCCAGGCCGGGGCTCAACGCTTTCATGCCGTCCATCATCGCAGGGAAGAAGCAGGTTGCCGTGGCATGGGCGGAGAAGAAGCTGGTGATAGGAAAACAGGAGACCGGGCACAGGCAGGGCGACATCAGGCTTTCCGTCATGGATGAAGACGGCCGGGTGCTTCAGGAGCCGGTTTCCGTGGCCGGGACGTTTCTGCCGGTCTATGCCCCGGCCATTGGATTCGACGGTGAGGACATCGTTTTTGTGTTCAAGGACCATCCTGATGAAGAGTATCGCGCGGGGATCTATTTCATGAAGACCGGCAAGTCCGGAAAAATGATCGTGAATCGAAGCAGGCTCGCAAGGGCCGACGGGCCCGACTCCCCGCTGCTGCTCAAGCTGCGCGACAGGGGGCTGGCGACCTTTGCCCTGCGCGGTCTTGCCGACGACCTGCTCGTGGGAGCAAACTTCATGGGTCGCGACGGCGCCAAGCTGCAGAGGGAGCTTCAGATTTACGCCCATGGCATGAAATACAGGAACATATCCGCCGTCCTGCTGGGCAGCAGCATCATCGCCGTGTACGCGGGCTGCGAGCTGGCGGGCTGCAGCCTGTTTTCCATTGATATCGACTTATCGGCGGTTTTGAATTGACAGGCGGCAGGCCGCGTCTTAGAATCAGGGTCAATATCAATCGACTGTACGCTTTATGAGAAAAACTTTCACCATAGGCATTGCCGTTCTGCTCTCGCTTCTCGTTTTTTTCGAGGGAAGCTTCCACTTTCACGATGTCCGCTGCGAGTCTTTCGACTCGGACGCGAAGAACTGCTTCCTGTGCAGCACCATGGGCAGCATGGAACTCCAGTGCTGCGCTTCAGACGGCGTGTGTGATTTTTTTGACGGTGATGCTTACGTTGTTATCGACCCGCAGGATGGCATCCCCCTGAACGGGGAGGCATCCGGTTTTTCCATCAGGGCCCCTCCCTTGTCCTGACCCGGGACACATTTATTTTCTGACAGCACAATTTAATCGAGGGAGGTGTATTTATGCGCATCATAAGATATGTCGGCATGGTATGCATGCTGATCCTGATTATACCGGCGAAGCGCGGCCTGTACGCGCAGGAGGAGTCGACCATCGAGGTGATTCCCGACGACTCCGAAAAAAAAGCCGCCCAGCTCGAGAAAAGGGTAAAGGAGCTCGATGAAAAGCTGGCCGCCCTGGAAAAGAAATCAAAAAAGGGCGATCTCGAAAAGCTCCTGGAGAAGGCCGAAGAAGAGGCCGGGGAGGAGGGCGAGGAGGAAGAAAAAGATGCCCCCGTGTTCCACGGCGGGGCGCGGGCGCTGCAGGCCCAGAACCCGGAAATCAGCCTGACCGGGGATTTCGCGGGCAGGCTGTACATCAATGACGACTTCAGGAAGCCTCACGATCACCATCACCACGAGGGCGAGGAACCCGAAGAAGACGCGCACGACCACGGGCCATCGGCGCTGAGCGGTTTCCAGCTCAGGACCCTGGAGCTTAATATCCAGGCAAACCTCGACCCCTATTCATTCGCCAAGGCGGCCTTCGGCATTCACGGGACCGAGCTGCACATCTGCGAGGCTTACGTCACCTGGACGGGGATCGCCAAGAGGCTCAGCCTGACGGCCGGGAAATTCCGCCAGCTCTTCGGCGTCATCAACCGGTGGCACGATCACGCCCTGGACCAGGCTGATTTGCCGCTTTCCCTCCAGATGTTTTTCGGAGACCACGGCCTGAGCCAGACGGGTGTTTCCCTCAGGATTCTTCTTCCGAAGATGTGGGCCCACGCCGAGGAGCTGACCATCGACGTGACGAACGCTGAGAACGACACGCTGTTCGCCGGCGAGTTCTGGAGCGTGCCCACGGTCCTTGCCCATCTGAAAAACTACTACGATCTTTCGAAGTCCACCTACCTCGAGTTCGGCATGAGCGGCTTGTGGGGATTCAACAACAAGCGCAGCTTCATGGCCGAGAACGAGGACACGGGCGAGGAGGAGCTGACCGACGAGCCCTGGCGCAACACCGTGGTGGCCGGGGCGGACCTGACCCTGTCCTGGGTCCCGCCGGGCAGGGCAAAGTACCTGGGGTTCACGTGGCGGACGGAAGCCATGGTCCTGTGGAAGGAGACCGAAGAGGGGAGCATCCACGCCTTCGGGGGCTTTACCTACGTCGACATGAGGGTCAGCCGGCAGTTCATCGTGGGAGCAAGGCTGGACGCGGGCCAGAAACCGGAGCTCGGGGACCACAGGGAATATATCCAGGCCTCGCCCTACCTGACGTTCTGGCAGAGCGAGTTCGTGTACCTGAGGCTCCAGTACAACTACCTGTGGCAGGCCGGCGGGGCGGATCCCCAGCACCTGGTCATGCTGCAGATCGACTGGTCCATGGGGCCGCACAAGCATGAAAAATACTGATGAAACAAAGGAGACAGTCCGATGAAAAGATATCAACCAATATTTTTAACCGTTTTACTGATCCTGCTCATGGCGGGCGGGAGAAGCGCGGCCGCTGACAAGAAGCTTAACGTTGTCACGACCATCGCCACCTACGGGAACATCGCAAAGCTCATCGGAGGCGACAAGATTGACGTGACGATATTCGTCGACGGCAACGAGGACCCGCATTTCATCCGCCCCAAGCTGAGCTATTCCGAGAAGCTCGCCAAGGCCGACATGTTCGTGGACACGGGGCTGGACCTCGAGCTCTGGGTGCCCGCGCTGGAGGACGCGGCGGGCAATATGAAAATAATGAGCGGCGGCAGCGGGTACGTTTCCGCCTCCAGCGGGCTCAAGCTCCTGGAAAAGGTCGACGTTCAGGACAGGAAAGAGGGCGACGTTCACATCCACGGCAACCCGCACATCTATAACTGCCCGGTGTGCCTGTTCCAGGTCGCGAAGAACATCTGCACGGGCCTCAAGAAAGTGGACCCGGCCAACAAGAGCTATTACAAGAGCAATCTTGCGAAGTTCGAGACCAGGCTGGGCAACAAGCTTTACGGCGAGGCGCTTGTCGGGATTCTAGGAGTGAAAGTCCTGAACAAGCTTGCCGCAAAGGGCAAGTTGATCTCGTTCCTCGAGGAGGAGCAGTTTGAAGGCAAGCCTCTCATCGACAGCCTCGCCGGGTGGATGAAGCAGGCCCTTCCCATCAGGGGCAGGAAGGTGGTAGCCTATCACAAGAACTGGGCCTACTTCGCAAAAGTGTTCGGGCTGGATATCGTTGAATACGTGGAGCCCAAGCCGGGCATCCCGCCCACGGCCAAGCACGTCAAGCACGTGGTCGACACGATGAAGAAAAACAACGTAAAGGTCGTTCTATCCGCCAATTATTACGACAAGGCCAAGGTCAAGGCAGTGGCCAAGAAGGTGGGAGCCAAGCCTGTGATCGTGACCATCTCGGCGGGAGGCGAGAAGGGCGTGGACGATGTGTTCGATGTTTTCGACAATATATTGAACCGGCTTGTCCCGGCCCTGACCGGAGGTCAGTAGACGGGATAAAGAGACAGGACGATGGACAAGCTTCTTTCAATCATGCCGTTCATGCTGGCGCCCATGGCCGAGTGCCTGGTTCTCGTGGGCATTCATTCCTACCTGGGCATCCACGTGATCAGGAGGGGCGTTATCTTCATCGACCTGGCTCTTGCCCAGATCGCCGCGCTCGGGACCATGGTGGGCCTGCTGCTCGGGCTCATGCCCGACACGCCGGCCGCCTTTATTTTTTCGGTTTTCTTTACCTTTATCGGCGCGGCCATATTCGCAACCACCAGGATTCGCAGCGAGAAGATACCGCAGGAAGCGATCATCGGCCTGGTCTACGCCCTTGCCGCGGCCATCGCCATTATCGTCATCGACAAGGGGCCGCACGGCTCGGAGCATTTGAAGGAGATCCTGGTCGGCAGGATCGTCTGGGTGCGCTGGGCCGAGGTAGGTAGCGCTGCCGCGGCCTACGTGCTCGTGGGCGTCATCCACCTGCTTTTCCATAAAAAGTTCATGCTCATCAGCACCG
>JBDRLK010000760.1:0-4926 GCA_043813155.1 Pseudomonadota bacterium
ATGATTTGAGGGCCGACGGTTTCATGAAGATCTTGAAAAACAGGAAAATTCTGAAGAAAGAATTTCTGAGGGCGCTTGAAAAAGGCGACGAAGTCGTGGCCGAAGCGGACAGGATAGCGGAGCGGATTGTCGGCGGGGCCAGGCAGGAGGCGGACCGCATCAGGGCCGACGCGCGCAGCGAGGGGTTCGAGCTGGGCAAGGCGCAGGCCGTGGAAATCATCTGCAGGGCGGAGGAAGAAAAACGCGCCGCCAGGCGGGAGGTCGAAAAGGAGACAATCGATCTTGCCCTCGAGACCGCCTCGTCCATCCTACGAAAACAGATCGAGCTGGAACCTGAAACGGTTGCCGGGCTCTACAGGGCGGCCCTGGCCGCCCTCGAGTCGGAAGGCGCAATCCTGCTGCGGGTTTCGCCTTCCAACCTTGACGCCGCCCGTTCGTTTCTCAATATTGAAAGAGAAGGGGAAGGCGTTCTGAAACGGGTGGAGGTCGTGGGAGACGAGACGATTGGAGCCGGGGGATGCATCGTCGAGTCGGATGCCGGCATTGTAGACGGGAGGCTGGAGACCCAGCTCCTGGCCATCCGCAAGGCGTTCATGGACAACCTCGACGCCCCGGACGGCGGCGGGCGATAACATTGGAAGGCGCGAAAGCAAGAGAAGTCATATCCCGGCAGAGAGTCATTCCTCTCGTCCTTTTTCTGCTGACCACGTGCACCACGCTGTGGGTGGGCGGGACACAGTGGAACGCCGGATGGCTGCTGGGCATTGAACATCCCGGCCTGCTTGACGTGGCGGCCGCCGGCGTGCCCTATGCATTCCCGCTTCTGTGCATCCTGCTCTTCCACGAGATGGGCCATTACATTGCCGGGAAAATCCACAGGGTGAAGGTCTCGCTCCCCTACTTCATCCCCATTCCCATCGCGCTCGGCACCATGGGCGCGCTCATCGTCTACAGGAGCAAGCTCGAGTCGGCAAAGAAGCTCGTTGACGTTGGCGTGGCCGGGCCGCTGAGCGGCATCGTTGCAGCCACGATCCTGATGCTTTTCGGCCTTCATCTCTCATCCATAGAAAAACTCGAGCCCGGCATGGGCTTGATCATCCAGGAAGGCCAGTCGCTTTACTACATGTTTCTCAAGTGGCTCGTGTTCGGCCCGATCCCCGAGGGATACGACGTTTTCCTGCACCCCGTTGCATGGGCCGCCTGGGTCGGACTCTTCGTCACCATGATCAACCTGCTTCCCGTGGGCCAGCTCGACGGCGGGCACGTTGCCTACGCCCTTCTCGGAATCAGGCAGAACAGGATCAGCGCCATCGTCCACTGCTCCATGATCGGCTTTGCCCTGGCCATCGGCGGCTATTTCGGAGGCCGCGCGTTTCTGGCCGGAGGCGGATTGGACGATGTCGCAACCGAGGCGCTCACCGGGTCCTTCTGGGTCGCCTGGGCCCTCGTGCTCTACATCCTCAAACGCGTCGGCCGCGGGTATCACCCCCCCGTGTCGGGGGATAAAAAGCTGGGGAGGAATCGTTTCATCATCGCCGTTGTGACACTGGTGCTGTTCATTCTTCTCTTCATGCCCGTGCCCATCCGGGTCGTGGAGATATAGAAGTCATTTTATCAATACACCGGGCAGGGGAGCCTTCAGGCTCCCGTTCTTTTTCAAGGCACGCCGAGTGCGTGCAGCTACAGGGCGGCTGAAGCCGCCCCTACCCACGTTTGGGGTAAAAAGTATTTATGAGATGACTACTAGAATTTCCCGTAGACGAACATGAGGGGTTTGTCGTTGTCGGTCTTGGCCAGCCCCATGGAAATGTCCTTTTCCGTGATGATGAAGAATTTTTTCGCCGCCTGGTGAACCATCAGGATGGCATCGGCAATTGGAAACCTCGACCTGATGATGTCGGGAACATTGCCCTGAATCTGCAGCTTTGAAAAATAAATGCGTATGCTGAAGCCGTCACCGTCCTTGCCTTCAAAGACCTGCCCGATGTCTATCGTCCCGACAAAGAGCTTTCCGTCGTTGTCCAGCTTGACCTTGTCATAAGCGGCGCCGGGCAGAATGCTGCCGCCGGAGATGAGCTTGAGAAGCTTCTGCAGGTTCGGATAGAGCGGCCGTATCTTTCCCTTCAGCTCCACTTTTTTCTGGGGCGGCCCCGGGGGCTGGGACGCCTGTCGCGGCTGGGGCGTCTGCTGGATCGGGCGCGGCGCAGGCTTGGGTGTGGGTGTTTTCTGCCTCATGGGCTGGGGCCCCAATAACTGGGCCTTGGCAGCCGGAGGCGGAGGCGGCGGTTTCTGCTGGGGCCTGGGAGGCGGCGGCGGTTTGGAACGCGACGGCTGAAGCACGCCGGCTGCCTCGAGCTTTTTGATTACCTCTTCGGGCAGTGAATCGGACCCGAAGGGATCGTCCAGGTCCACGGTGGATCCGCGACCCGTGGATTTTCTATTTCTGTCGCCGTTGGCCATCAGACTATTTTTTAATTTAACACCTGCGGTCTCTTTTTGCAACTTTGCGGACAAATTGGCCTGAGATTGGAGCCGATGCAACAAATCATAATACACGTAGTGCGGGGCGTTACGCCCCGCCGAAGCGGCCCATAAAGGGCCGCACTGCGGGCAACGGGGGCCAGGGGCGGCTACAGCCAGTGGTGGAGCATGTAACAGAAACGCTCGATGATCTTTTCGTTCAGCGGACGCGCCTTCCATTTGCGCGGGTCAACGGGAATGGTCTTTTTCAGGTCCTCAGCAAAGCTCTTTTCCATCCTGGTCCCGAAATCCTCGTCCAGGACCAGCAGGGCGGTTTCCAGGTCATGAAAGAACGACCGGTGATTCTGGTTGTAGCTGCCGACCGTGCTCCACACGCCGTCAATCACGGCCGTCTTGGCATGCATGAAGGGCCCCGGCATCTCGTAAATCTTGACACCGTCTTTCATGAGGCGCCTGAACGTGGCGTGGGAGGCATAGTGGGCCATGGCAACGTCTCCATGCTGCGGCACGATGACCTTGACGTTTATGCCTCTCAGGGCCGCCCTCCTCAACGCAATCCTGGTTGTGAGAGGCGGAATAAAATAACCGCTCTGGATGTAGATGGAGCGTTTCGCGCGCCACAGCGCCTTGCGGTAGGCCTTGATGATCTGGCGCCTCCCCCTGATCTTCTCGGTCCCCACCACGGCGGCATGCACGCCGCTTTCGGGCTGCTTGCCTTCCACGCCTTCGTGCATGTACCTCATTGCATGCTCCAGGGGGAATTCTTTCAGCCGGCGCCACGACCGCTGAAAGATGCTCACCATCTGCCTCGTGACAGGCCCGCTGGCCTTCACGGCCGTGTCCCTCCATCCCTGCCAGCCCTTTTCCGGGTCGCCGTAGCGGTCGGCTATGTTGAGCCCTCCCAGGAATCCCACGTTCCCGTCCATGACGACCAGTTTCCTGTGGTCCCTGCGGTTGAACCCGATCATGCTCAGAAGCAGGGACGCGGGGTTGAACACGGCCGTTCTGACGCCGGCGCTGTTGAGCCACTTGAAATATTCATCCGACGCGTAGCTGCCGATGTAGTCGTAGATGACCGACACCTCGACGCCGTTCTTCGCCTTCTCGCTCAGTATTTCGCCCAGAAGGTTGCCCACCCTGTCGTCGTTGATCCTGTAGAAATCCATGTAAATGGATTCTCTTGCCCCGCGGAGCGCCTCGATGACCGATGGGAAGAAATTTTCCCCGTTGAAAAGGATTTGCACGTCGTTGCCCGGGGTCAGGCTCTTCATCCTCGAGGGCAGCAGGTAGCCTCCCGGCAGGCGATCCATGGCCTCCCTTCTCTTGAATCGCTTCAACCGCCTCCGGAGCTGCTTCCTCAACTGCCTGAATGTCTTATTAGCAGTCATGTGCAACCACTCATAGTACACCAGTTCGGCGATAAACGTTACAAAAAAAATGAAATTGGGTGCACTCAGAAGGGGTCAGACCCCTTCGATTTTCCCTGACCCGGGAACTCCCACCGGAAACCTGAATGCACACGTTGAAATTCCTGCGCGGTCATTTATAATCAAAACTCGAATGATGGATATGAAGCTCAATGTTGCCGCGCGGAAGGAAAAGGTCCTGCGCTGCGACAGCATCCACCCGCTTTACTTTGTGCTCCACGTTTCGAACACCGGCGGCCGGCCGTGCTCGCCCGGCCAGTTCGCCATGCTGCGCCTGCCCGACACCAGGGGGGAATCCTTCATGCTCTCCAGACCCTTTTCCGTCATGATGGACGGCCGCGAAACGCAGTTCCTGGTGAAAATCGCGGGCCGCGGCACAAGGATAATGTCGACCCTGAAGAAGGGCGACGACATCATGGTTCTTCATCCGCTGGGCAACCCGTTTCCCCGGCTCAGCCGGTTCGAGCATCCCCTGCTCGTGGCCGGCGGCACCGGTGTTGCGCCCCTGCTTTTCCTCGCCCGCGAGGAATCAAAGGCAGGGAGGCCGCGGTGCGTGCTTTACGGCGCAAGGTCCGGCGAAGATCTCGTGCTGAGGGAGCTTCTCGAGCCGGCATGCAGCCTCAGCATTGCCACGGAGGACGGCTCAGAGGGCGCGCAGGGATTCGTGACGCTCCTTCTCGAGGACGCGCTGAAAAACCCGGCCGTGGACGCTGTCCTGGCCTGCGGGCCCACGCCGCTGCTCGTGAAAACCGCGAAGCTCAGCATGGACCGCGGTCTTGAATGTTTTGTTTCCGTTGAGACGCTCATGGGCTGCGGATTCGGGGCCTGCCTTGGCTGCGCCGTGCCGAAAACCGGCGGCGGCTATCTCAATGCGTGCACGGACGGGCCGGTCTTGAGCGCCCGTGACATCGACTGGGAAAAGTTCACTTAGGAGCCGCCAAAAAATTATTTCGACTTCTGGACGCCGATACCGGGCCCCGCCTTGCGGGCGCGCCTTGCGCGGGGCCCCGTCCAGCGG
>JBDRLK010000761.1:0-6759 GCA_043813155.1 Pseudomonadota bacterium
AGGCCTCCACGACCTCGAGCGTGGAAACGCTGTCCATGAGGAGCTCTTGCGCTTCGTCCATATCAATGAAAAACTTCCCGGTCATTGGCTTGCATCTCCTTCAATGCGAGCACGCCAAAGGCGTGCAGCGCCATAAATCGACAGGCTCACTGCGACGCAGCCTGCACGTACCGCCATACCTTGCTGTCAAGGCCTTCGTAGCGCTTGAGCAGGCTCAAGCCGAAGGGCGTGATCCGCGAGCCTCCCCCCCTGTGGCCGCCGATGCTTGTCTCAACGATCTTCCTGCCCGTTCTTTCCTCCATGGAATGGATCATGGCCCAGGCCCTCCTGTAGCTTACTGCGCATTTTCGCGCCCCCCTGTTGATGGAGCCCTCGCTCTGGACGGCCCGCAGCAGCCTCGCCCTCCCTTCGCCCATGACCAGCCTGCCCTGCTTCTCTATCCACACTTTCTTCCTTGCCTCGAGCCCGCCTTTCAGCGCCAGGGCCGCCGGTTTTCTCTGTTCCTTGAATTTCCCGAAACACCCCAGCACGCAGTCATCGATCCTGATGCCCGCGGCCGTGCACAGGCTGCCGACCCTTGCCGGAGTCACTCTCAGCTTCCCGGCCGTTGCCCGGGCCGCGGCGCAGGAAACAGTCCCGCCCCTTGTCCTCTTCAACACGGCATCGATGATCCTCCGGTCCTTTTTCCTCATCATGTTCTCGACGAGCAATGAAATCTTTTCCGCCCGCAGGTCCCCGGAGCTGACCACGATGTGGGCCCTGGCCTTCACCTCCTCGCTTCCCCGCTTGTTTCTCCCCGCTCCCTCATGCTCCACGAAAATCCTCAGCCTTGTCGCCGGGTAGTCGAAGGCCGCGGCGCCTTCCACGAAAACAGGTGAAATGTCCTTCATCCCGGCCAGCGCCTTCTCCAGGCTTTTTCTCGCCCCTGCTCCTGCCCCGCCGGCCAGTATCACCTTTCGCGCGCCCGACTCTTTCAGGCGCCTGGTGTCCTTGCCCGGTTTCATGACCATGCCGTCCGTATCCAATACCTTTTGAAAATGGCGGCTCAGCTTTATCGCCCCGGCTCCCGGGAAATACTTGAGCAGGCTGCTGATCAGGACGGTCTTGCCCGAGCCCCTGCCGCCGCCCGCAACGGCGATCACGATTTTTTCGGCCGCGCTCATAGTACTCTCCAGGCATGCGTGTAAATATTCATTCTTTTCCCCCTCGTGAACCCTATCAGCGTGATGAGAAGCTCGTCGGCGATCTCCACCCCCCTCTGCATGGGAGCGGTCCTGGAGACGACGATGGGAATGGCGCCGGCCGCGCATTTCATGACAATGTCCAGCGACAGCCTGCCCGAGGAAAGAATGATTCCCTTCGACGTGTCCCACTCCTGCATGAGGGCCCTGCCCACGATCTTGTCCACCGCGTTGTGGCGGCTGATGTCCTCGAACGAGACCGCGATTTCCCCGTCCAGGGCCAGGGCGGCCGTGTGGGCGGCCCCTGTCTCCCTGAAGAGGCCGGCTCTCGTGGACAGGTCTCTCATCAGCCTCGAGATGGTCCCGGCGCCGACCGTGTAATCGCTTTTGACCTTGAGGCACCCGTCGGCCAGGTCGTGAAAATCCCTTCCCGACGGCACGATGCCGCAGCCCGACGTGAGAAACCTCTTCGTAAGGGACTTTTCAAGCATGTCCCCGTCTATTGCGCCGATCACGTCGATGGACTGCTTCTGCCTGTCCACAACGACCCTGTCAACGTCGCTTCGCCGCGCAATGACGCCTTCGGACCGCAGGAACCCGACGGCAAGCTCCTCGAGGTCCCCGGGCAGGCAGGCCAAAGTGACGAAGGCCTCCCCGTTCACGCTGATGCCGTAGATGTCCTCCCTGATGACCCTGTCGAGCGCTTCCTCCGCCTTGCCGTCCCGGACGGCGACGATTGTGCGCTCCAGCGTCATGTCCATTATGTGCTTGTCCGTCACGGCATCACACCCTAGCGTTATTCATATAAAGCATAACGCAGGCGCGATCAAGCCTCCCGAAAAAAATCCCGGCATCGCTGCAATCAAGGTCCCGTAATGGAAAAGCTGATAGCCGAAAGCCGCCGGCTGACTGCAGGCGGCGTCAGCCGCTCTTAACCGACTGGTACAGGTCGAAGGCCTTGTCCGGCGTCTCGCCTCCATGGACGATCGCCCTGAGCGCCTGCGCCATGGCCACCGGCTGCGGGCTCTGCCACACGTTCCTTCCCAGGTTGATCCCCACCGCGCCTTTCAGGATGCCGTCGTAAACGAAGTCCATGACCTCCTTCTCGGTCTCGCACTTCGGCCCGCCGGCCATGACCACGGGAACCGGGCATCCTTCCACCACCTTGTCAAAGCCCTCCTCGCACCAGTAGGTCTTGACCACCCTGGCGCCCAGCTCGGCCGCGATGCGGCAGCTCAGGGCCAGGTAGCGCGAATCGCGCTTTCCGAGCTCCTTGCCCACGGCCGTTACGGCCATGACGGGAAGGCCCACGTCCTCGGCCTCGTCCACGAGGTCGGCGAGGTTGGCGAGCGTCTCCTGCTCGTAATCGCTGCCCACGAAAATCGAAACACCGAGGGCCGACGCGTTCAGCCTCAGCGCCTCTGTAATCGACGTGGTGATCGTCTCGTTGGCCAGGTCCTCGCCCACTACGCTGGTGCCGCCCGACACCCTCAGGATGATGGGCTTTCGCCAGGCCGGGTCGATGCAGTTGCGAAGCACTCCCCGCGTGCAGAAGATGGCGTCAACATAGGGCAGGAGGGGCTTGACGGTCTCGCCCGGCCGCTCGAGCATCCTCGTGGGCCCCTGGAAATACCCGTGATCGATGGGCGAAAAAATGCAGCGCCCGTCGGACTGAATCAGTTTCGACATGCGGTTTTTCATTCCCCAGTCCATGGCTTGTTTCTCCTTTCTTCAGATCATTGCGATGGTGCTGCACGCGCTTGGCGTGTCACGGGCGGGCCAAGGGCCCGCAGCTACTCTCGATGCGGTTCCAGCACGACTTTTATCGATTCCCCGGCGCCGGCCACGAGCCCGAACCCTTTCGTGGCTTCCTCCAGGCTCAGCCTGTGGGTGATCATGTCCTCCGCCCGCACCCTGCCGGCCCGGATCAGCTCGACGGCCTCGGCGCTGTCAGCCGGGCTGCCGGCATAGGACGTTGTGAGCGTGATGTCGTTTCGCAGCATCACGCTGCCTACGTCGAGGGAAACGGTCACACCCGGGTCCACGAAGGCGAAATACAGCACGGTGCCTCCCCTTTCCACGCACGCCAGCGCCTGCTGGTTGGCCTTCGCGTTTCCCGTGCACACGAGCACGCGGTCGGCGAGCCTGCCGTCGTTGACCTCGCGCACCCTGGCAGGGATATCCTCGTCCGCGTGCAGCACGACCTCGGCCCCGAATTTTTTCGCCGCCTCCATCCGGTAAGGCGCGATGTCCGTTGCCATGATGCGGCCCGCGCCCGTGGCTCGCGCATAGTCGATATGCAGCAGCCCGGATATGCCGCTGCCCAGGACGAGGACCGAGTCGCCCGGCCTGACCCCGCAAATGCGCTGGCCGCGAAGCACGCAGGCCAGGGGCTCGGTGAGCGAGCCTTCGGCATAGGACACCTCGTCGGGAAGAGCGCAAAGACCGCGGTCCACGTTGATCGCCGGCAGGCGCACGTACTCGGCAAACCCGCCGGGGTCGAAATTCGTGCCTCTCAGCGTGTCGCATGCAGTGGGGTGGCCCCTGCGGCAGTAGTAACAGGTGTTGCAGGGGACATGGTGGGCCGCCACCACCCTGTCGCCCTTTTTCCAGCCTTCGACGCCCTCTCCCGTGTCCGCGATCTCGCCGGCCACCTCGTGGCCGAGGATCAGGGGCGCCCGCTTGAGCCTGTACCACTCCAGCACGTCGCTTCCGCAGATCCCGCTGGCCATCACTTTAAAGAGGATCTCGCCCGGACCGATCTTCGGCACGGGCCGTTCTTCCACCCTCACGTCTTTGTTGCTGTAATACACTGCCGCGCGCATGCGTTCGTCCTTTTCAGTGGGGCTATGCAATCACATTTTGCGGAAGAATTCAAGAATGAAAGGCAGACAGGTTCCGGCCCGCCCCCATGCCTTGTTCCTGCTCGGGGAAATCATGACCGGGAAAAGCCGCTGGAACAGCATCGACGCTTTCCACCTTTTCGGAAAGTTATCCGATTCATGGGTTGACAGGGCGGTTTTCCGGTGTTATAAAATTACTGACTGATCGGTCAGTCAGTTACAGTCAACAGAAGGAGCAGGATGAAACAACAAAGGAAAATGATCGCGAGAACGGACGAGGAAAAGGCTCTCAAGCGCGATCAAATCCTCGACGCAGCCTATGAAATGCTGAGCCGCCGCGGCTACCATGAAGCCACCATGGGAAAAATCGCCCGCAAGGCGGGCGTGAGCCACGGCACGCTGTACTGGCACTTCAAGTCAAAGGAAGACCTGTTTTTCGCTGTGCTCGAAAGAGAGTTTCTTCGCGTGGACGAGGCCATCAGGCCTGCCCTGGCCATGGACCAGCCCGCTATAAAAAAGATCGAGATGCTGCTTCGCTTCAGCGTGAGCACGCTGGAGCAAAGCAGCGACTTTCTCGCTCTCATGTTCTCGGCCATGGCCGGGTCGAGCGAGCGGTTCGAGCGAAGCCTGGAGGAAATGGCAAAGACTGTCTACAGCACCTACAACGACATGCTCGAGCAGATCATCATCATGGGGAAGAAGGAGGGCGATATCCGCGAGGACGTCAACGCCCGCGCCGTGGCCGTTGCCATGGTCAGCCTGCTCGACGCGCTTTACCTGCAGTACGGCCTGGGAACGGCGACCATGGACCATGAAAAGCTGGCCGACGGATTGTGGGACTTTATTGAAAATGGACTCGTGAAAAAATGAGAGACAGGTTCTTCAATTTTCTTTCGTGGATCACCACGAAACATCCGTGGAAAATCATCATTGTCTCTCTTTGCTTGTTTGCGGCGGCCGTGGGTTTCGCGTCCACGATCAAGCCCAAGCTGAGCTGGCTGGACCTGCTGCCTCCCGACGCGCCGTCGGTCATCGAGTTCGAAAAAATCCTAAAGCTCTACGGCAGCTCCGACACCATCGTGGTGTCCATAGAGGGGGACGACCCCGGCGACCTGGCGGCCTTTGCCGGAGAATTTGCCGAAAAGGCGGAAAAGCTCACGGACGCGGACGGGAAAAAGCTCGTCAAGTATGTCAATTACGGAGAAGACATCGACTTTATTCGAAATCACGGCCTCATGCTCGTCAGGGAAAAGGACCTCGAAAGGATGCAAGGCAGCGGCATGTTCGACGCTTCCGGCATCCTTCATGCCGTGGACACACAAAACCGGGATTTCAAGAAGGAGTACGTGGAGGAGGGTGGCGAGAGCCTGCAGAAAAAGGAGAACGACGCGGCGCGCGCCATTGACACCATGTGGTATCTTCCCAAAACCCTGCGCTGGTTTTTGGAAAACTCGGACCGGCCCGACGACGAGCTCAGGCCGGTGGTGGAGCAGGGCGCTGAACAATACCTCGTGGGCGAGCACCGCCAGTTTTCCGACGACCGCTCTATCCTCATCATCATGGTCCAGCCCGCCTACCCTTCAACGGACGCGGACCACGCCATTGCCACGGCCCAGAAGCTCAGGGCCGTGTTCGAGGGGGTCATGGAGGGCCATCCTGCCGTCGCGAAGAACTACCCCGGGCCGTGGCCTGAAACTCCCGAATGGAAGTATTTCTACGAGAAAGTGAAGGACGACCCGGCCAAGGTCGACAAGCTGAGAATGCAGATGGGCAAGGAGCAGCCCCACGTCGCGCCCGAGAGCAGGAAGCATGGCGCCACGGGGATGACGGGCATGCACATCTACAACAACGACGAGTACTCCACCATGATGCACGACATGAAGGGAACGAACTTGCTCTCCTTCCTGGCCGTGTTCGTGCTCTTCGTCCTGGCCTTCAGGATGTGGACGTCCCCGCTGCTTGCCATGGGTGTGCTCGTGTTCGCCATCACCGTGGGCGTGGCGCTCGTGGCCATCGTGCTCGGCGAGCTCAACATGATGTCCATGATGTTTCCCGTGATCCTGATCGGCCTGGGCATCGACTACAGCATTCACATCATATCCGGGTTCACGCAGCTGCGGCGGCAGGGAACGGGCATCGAGGAGTCCATGCGCCGGACCTTCCTCATGACGGGCCGCGGCATCCTGACGGGCGCCCTGACCACGTCCATGGCGTTCCTGGCCCTGGGCATATCGAGCTTCAAGGGCTTCAGCCACCTGGGCATCAGCTCGGGCATCGGCGTCCTGTGCACCCTGGCGGCCAGCTTTTTCATCCTGCCCCCGTTTCTCGTGGTTCTTCACCGGTGGAAGGACAGGCGCAAGGCGCGCAAGGAGGCAAAGAAGAAAGAGCCGGCCGGGGAAGACGGCTTAAAGGAGAAGAAGGCGTTCATGCTCGAGTTCAAAGCCCTCACCACGACGGGCCTCCTGGCCTATCGCGGCTGGGTCGCAGTTATTCTTGTCGTGGTCGCGATCTCCGTCGTTTTTTCGTTGCGCGTCGAAAAAGTGAAAATGGCCAAGAACATGCTCGACATCGAGGCCAAGAACCTGGCCTCCGTGGAGCTCAACCGCGTCCTGTCGAAACGCTTCTTCCTCAACTCCGACGGCTCCTTCGTGACCGCCGACTCTCTCGAACAGTCGGACGAGCTTCACCGGAAGATGGAGGAGCTGGGGACCGTGAGGCTGGTCAGCTCCATCTCC
>JBDRLK010000762.1:0-4196 GCA_043813155.1 Pseudomonadota bacterium
ATCCTTTGTGTGCTTTCGCTTGATGCGGCGGGCCAGGACTCAATCGACCCGTCGACCTATGCCCCTGAAAACACGGCCGAGGCCTGCCGCGACGCTGTTGACAATGACCAGGACGGGCTGATCGATTGCGAGGACAAGAACTGTCACTACCTGTCATTCTGCAAGGAAAAACTTGAGGCGCAGAAAGGATCCGAGGACAATCCCGATGCCTGCCGGGACGGGTTTGACAATGACGAGGACGGATTTGTGGATTGCGATGATAAGGGATGCCGCCAGCTGACTTTTTGCATCGAGAAGGGGCCGGAAAACACATCCGAGGCCTGCCAGGACAAGCTGGACAATGATGGGGACGGTTTCGTGGATTGTTATGATAAGGACTGTTCCCTGTATGTTTTCTGCGCCCAGCAGCAGCCGACAGCCGTGCCCATACTTCCTGCCGGCTGCGCGCGGGATTTTGATTGCAAGGGCGCCAGGGTCTGTATCGGCGGCCAGTGCGTGGAAAAGACCAGGCTCGCGCCCCTCAAGGTCAGCACGGGCTCGGGGCTCTTTGTTCCCGGGGTGATACTCTCGAGCCTGAGCATCCTGTTCTATGCGGTGGCCGTCGGGGTGGGGGTGGACAAGGGTTTTGAATGCGACAAGCTGGACGAAATGGAAGATAACAATGCCGAAAATTACCTCACAAGGTCCATTGCTACGGGCGGGATCGGCGTGCTCTTCTCTCTCGTCGGGGGCGGGTTGCTGGTCGGCGGGCAGGCCAGGGCCGTGAACTCGGTCAAACGCCACGGCCTGAAGACTTCAACCGGCCTCCTGGCCGCGGGCGCGGTAACGTACGTGCTGTACGGGATAACCACGTTTGCCACGATCGGTGTCGGGTGCACGACGGGAATCGAAGGGAGCATCTGCCCGGGGTGGTTCTCCATTCCCGTGCTGGGCGTCCAGGTGATCAATTTCATCATCAACGTGGCCGGATGGGCCATTGCCGCGAAAAACGCCAGGCGGGCGTACTATGACCATCAGAAATCGCAATCCCTGCTGCTGCCCTTTGTTACGCCCGTGCGCGGCGGGGCCGTGGCGGGCATGGCCACGGCCTTTTAGCGAACGGCCCCGTGGCGCGGCAGCCGGGAACCGTGGAAGCCTGCATGGCCGCATGGGATATCCCCACAAACCAGTGATGGACCGGCTCAGACGCTCTTTTCCTCGTCATCTTCCTTGTAAACGAGCCGGTAAAGATCCCGGCGGCGGTCGTTCCAGTTCTTGGTGGTCCCTTTGTACCGGTGGCGGCGGAGCAGCTCGATATCGAGGTCCTGCATGACGATGGTTTCGATGTTGGGGGTACACTCGGCGGCGATTCCGTCCCGGGAGAAGGGGATGTCGGCGGGGGTGAAGATGCCGGATTGCCCGTAGTGGATATCGGCGTTTTCGACGAAGGGGAGGTTCCCGGTGGCTCCCGAGAGCACGGCGTAGAGGTGGTTTTCTATGCAGCGCGCCATGGCGCAGTGGCGCACGCGCAGGTAGCCGAACCGCTCGTGGGTGTTGAAGGGCACGAAGATGATCTGGGCCCCTTTCTTTGTGGCGATGCGAGCGAGCTCGGGAAACTCGACGTCATAGCAGATCAGGATGGCGATCCGCCCGCAGTCGGTATCGAAGACTTCCACCTTGTCTCCGCCGGTGACGCCCCACCATTTCCATTCGCTCGGGGTAACGTGGATCTTGTATTGCTTGCCGATGGTGCCGTCCCTTCTGAAAAGAAAGGACACGTTGTAGAGCATTCCCTCCTCGAGCACGAAGTGGGAGCCGGCGATGATGTTGATGTGGTAGCGGACGGCCATTTGCGAGAAGAGATCGAGATAGACCGGGGTGAACTCGGCTAGCTTTCGCGCGGCCATTCCCGGGCGATTGGACTCTATAAAGGAGAGGAGCTGAGTGGTCAGGAGCTCGGGAAAGGTTACGAAGTCGCACTTGTACTCCGAGGCGGTATCGACGAAAAACCGGACCTGCCGGTCGAACTCGCCGAAGTCCTTGATGGTCCGCATCATGTACTGCACCGAGGCCAGCCGGACGATCTGGACCGGCTGGACGGCCCTTTTCTTGAAGGGCCGGTAATCGATGTTGGTCCACTCCATGTGCGTGGCCCAGCCCGAGCTGTCCTCGTCGTTGGGCAGATAGTCGGGGATCATTTGCTTGATTTCGAAAGAGTTGGCCAGCTGGGTGGTCAGCACCGGGTCGTAGAGGCTCTTGTCCTGAACGCGCTCCACGTACTCGTGGGCCGACATCTCGTCGCGGTTCTTGATGTAGTTGGGGATACGGCCTCCGATGACGATGCCCTTCAAGTTGCGCTCGCGCACGAGCTGCTTCCGGGCGTCGTACAGCCGCCGGGCGAGTCTCATCCCGCGGTAGTCGGGGTGGACCATGATCTCGATCCCATAGAGGATGTCCCCCTCCGGGTCGTGGTTGCGGATGAAGCCGCTGTCGGAAATGGCATTCCAATCATGCCAGTCGGAGTAGAGATCGTAGTCGAGGATCAGGCTCGAGGAGGAGGCGACCACAAGGCCCTCGAACTCGACGCATAGCTGGCCTTCAGGGAATCGCGAGAGCATGCTTTCGAACTGCTCCCCGCTCCAGGGAGCCATGCTGGGAAAACACAGGCGCTGCACCTCCACGATCTGAGCGAAATCTTTCAGCTCGACGGGACGAACGATGAGCTTTGTTTCGAACTCCTCCGGGTCGAATGTCTCCAGATTCTTTTTTTTCATTTTTTTCCTTTGCCCTTGGAGACACTAAAAGATTTTGCCTGGAAAAACAAGGAACAAAGGAGGCTCGAGGCTCCAGGGATGGTCATGAAAGGTGTTGACTTATTAAGGCCCCGGCGTATATTAGGTCATAAGGATTCCTGAGGCTTTCGGGAAGGTGGTCGATCTCCCGAAAACCAAGCAGTTTTAGCAGGATGGTGGGCGTAGCCCAATGGCAGAGCACCGGACTGTGGCTCCGGTGGTTGGGGGTTCGAGTCCCCTCGCTCACCCTGGGAACCCCGACGGGGAATAAACAAAGTGATGACGGGTTCCCGATGTCATGGGGATCATGAAAGCGACGATGAAATCAATTTTTCCCGCCGCGCTCTTTCTTGTCCTTTGCAGTTTTTCCGCCACGGCACCGGCCGGGGAGGAGGCGGAAGAGAATGACATGAAGGGAGAGAAAAAAGCGGAGCGCGAAAAGGAGCTGCAGCTCTTCATCCAGGACCTGCCCCAGGCCCGATTCGTGGTTGCCAGCGCCGTGGGCGCCAGCTACATGGCCGAGGGCAACGAGGACGACCCCGTGACCTGGAGCTATGCCGTGGGCATCGGCGCCGAGCTGAGCCTGGCCGCGGCCGGGCTGTCACCGGTTTTCCAGGCCAGCTATTTCATGACCAACGACCACTGGCATCACATGCTGCCCATCGACATAGGCGGCAGGTACATGTGGAAGCGGGGAAAAATCGACGTCTACATATCCGGCGGCATGAGCATTCTCATCATCGACAGGAAAGCCAAAGACGACCTGGGCGAGATCATCCACGACTGGGAGGTCAATCCCGTGATCTACGCGGACGTGGGATTGAGGATCATGTTCAAGCGCCACTTCGGCATCGAGATCCGCCTCGAGGGCCGCTCCTACATCGTCACCAACATGGTGGGCCTGAGGCTCGGGATTACGATGTAGCCAATCGCGTCATTCCCCGGTAATCATAACAACTCGATTGTCATCCCGCAATGATCAATTCAAAGCTGAGGGATCTCATTAGTCGAATGCTTGGATCCCTCGGCTTTGTTCTGAACGCGGCCTTCGGGATGACACGGGCGGAGAGAGAACGCTGCCTTCGGGATGACATCAGGCTGTGTCAGGGCGGGGGGATGAACACGGCCATGGCCCGGTAGCCAACGGGCTCGCCCGACGCCATGGCCTGAAGCACGAGCAGCCTTTCGCCTCCGCCGCTGTAATCGTAGGTGAAGCTGAAGCGCGGCCCCGGGCCGCCGGCCGTTCCCAGCGGCCACGTATCGGTCCACAGCCTGACGCTGTCCGCGCCGGGCGCGTCGATGCTGAAGCGTATCCTGCGGCGCCCCCCGAAAACGCCCTCGTCGTCGAGCTGCACGATCATGCCCACGCCGGCGTCGTACTGCCAGGGCATGGCTTCGCCGGCGTCGGCGGCCGTGAGCGCCGTG
>JBDRLK010000763.1:0-10733 GCA_043813155.1 Pseudomonadota bacterium
CGCGCCGAGGGCGCGCAGCTACAGGCGCGCCGAGGGCGCGCAGCTACAGGCGCGCCGAGGGCGCGCAGCTACAGGCGCGCCGAGGGCGCGCAGCTACAGGCGCGCGGAGGGCGCGCAGCTACGGGCGCGCGGAGGGCGCGCAGCTACGGGCGCGCGGATACAGGCGCGCAGCTACGGGCACGCGGATACAGGCGTGCAGCCGCATCACCTCGCGTTCTTGTAGGCCATCTTGAGCCAGCGGATCACGCTCTTGTCAACGTCCTCGGGCGAGTGAAGCACGATCTTGTGCGTGACCTGCTCGGTTGCGAACGAGCCCGCGGGCTGAAGGCGGCCAGTGGCGGTGACTCTCGGGATTCTCAGGCCCAGGTCCACGTGGTCCCCGGCCGAGGCCTTGATGACGGCAAACCGCCGGTTGCGAACCAGGGAAACACAGGCCTTCTGCGTCTCGATTTTTGCGTCCTTCCCTATTTGTTCAATCGCCCTGGCGAGCTTGTCGTAAATGGGCTTGAGCGCGGCTTTCGACCCGGCGCCCTCGTTGAGAAGGTCGGCGATGCTCTTTTCGTTCTTCTTCTCGGGCGGGAGTCCCACTATCCTCGCTCCTTGCTACCAGATGATGCTGCAGGCCCACGCGTTGGTGCAGAAGTCATACCCGATGAGCTCGCCGTCCTCGCCCTCGTACCACCCTTCGGACCTGGTGCAGGCGTTCAGGCACACGGACAAGAAGGCAACGGATCACATTGTGCTTTTTCATGTCAAATCCCCTTGGAAAGTAACAAAACGTTGTACAAAGAACCCTACCACAATCCGAGGAATGTTCAACCGGTCCCAATCACTATTCCTCGCACTCCATAACCGTGAACAGCGAAGGCCTGATCTGCAGCAGGGCGGCGGCGGCCTGGGCGGCGTGCTTTCGTAGCAGGCTGCAGCAAGGAACGGGAGCCAAAGGAGGTAGTACGGTTTTACTTGCATGCTCAAGCAAACAAAGATAAACCGAAAACAAAAGTATGCAAGAAGGCGGTATGAGGAGCAGGCCGCCTTGTTTTTCTTGTTGACATAGGCAATGAATTATTGAATTATAGGAACTCGTTCAGAAAGGAAAGCGTCATGAAGATCATCGAAAAAATTCTCTTTGCCACGGACTTCAGCAAGGCTGCCGACAGCGCTCTCGAGTCGGCCGTTGTCGCGGCGAAAGCGTTTGAATCCGAGCTTGTGGTCCTTGCCGTCATTCCCGAGGTCAAGGGCTCTCCTATCGCCGCGGACATGGTCAGGATCCAGGTCGAGCAGAAACTGAAGGAGCTGAGTGAAAAAATTACGGCAAGCGGCGTCAAGACCGGCGACCCCATTGCCGTGTTCGGAACGCCTTTCGATCAGATCCTCAAGCATGCTGATTCGCTTGACGTGAACATCGTGATGCTGGGGTCGGGTGAAAAAACCGAGGAGGACCGGTTTCAGCTCGGCATCACGGCGGAGCAGCTCGTCAGGCAGTCGAGCAAGCCGGTCTGGATCGTGAAAAAAGGCGCTGCGTCGGCAATCAAAAATATCCTTTGCCCCGTGGATTTATCCGAGCACTCGCGCTTTGCCCTTGAAACCGCGGTCCACCTGGCGCGCGGCTTCGGAGCCGGGCTGACCGTGCTGACCGTGGTCGAGCCCATTGGAAAAATATACGGCTTTCCAGTGAAAATACCCGAAAGCGTTGAGCAGGAGTGGCTGCAGAGGAACGAGAAGGAATTCGATGCTTTTTGCAAGGATTTCGACTTTCACAACGTTGACCACGACAACGTGATACGCGTGGGAAAGCCGGCTTCGCAGATCCTGGACGCCGCCGGCGAGACGAGCCCTGACCTTATCGTCATGGGCTCGGAAGGCAAGACAGGGCTCACGAGGATACTGCTGGGCAGCGTGGCGGAAAAGGTGATCCGGGAGCTGCCGTGCGCGGTCATGACCGTCAAGTCGGAGCGCGCCATCAGGCTGCTCATGGATGCGGAGATCGAAGAGCTGGACGAGCATTTCAAGGCGGGCGTCAAGCTCATGGAGAAGGGGTTTCCCAAAGAGGCGCTCGGCCAGTTCAAGCAGGCCCTCGACATGGACATGATGTACGCGCCCGCGCTGGAGTGGATGGCGAAGGCTCACGACCGGCTCGGCAGCAAGGGCGAGGCGGAGGAGTGCAGGAAACAGGCGAAAAAGATCCGCCAGACCCTGTGGGAGAAGAGGGTCGAGGCCGACGCGCGCTCCCGCGCCGGCATGTGGGAAAAGAAGTAATATCCACGTCCACGGCCCCCGCCGGCTATCCATTCTCCCCTTCTCGGACAGGCTCTGAAGCCGCCTCTACCCAGCGTGTTAATGGGATCATCTAGAAGCTGAACACGCAGCGGAAGCCGACGCGCGGTGAAAAGCTGTCGGGATCCAGCTCTTCGGGGATTTGCGCGTTCCCCTCGAACCCCATGATCTTGAACGTCGGTGTGCCGTGGACCATGCGCATGGTCCACTCGCCGAACTCGCCCCTTTCGAGCGGCTGTTCCCGTCCCAGCGCGGCTTTCCACTCCGCGGGCGTGGGCAGCCGCTTGCCAAGGGCTTCGCAGTAGAGGCGGGCCTCAATGGCCGTAACGCATCGGGCCGGCGGACGCTCCCCCTTTTCTTTCATTGCTTCCGACAGAATGTCCGGGCACTTCTCACGGCCGGCCAGGTTCTTTGCCAGCTCTTCGGCTGTGTAGTCCTTGCGGCTCTTGCCGGTCATGGACACGAACAGTCCGAGCCGTCCGCGAAACAGGGCCTGGGGCTGCTTGTCCATGTAAAACGAGGCCGGCGCTCCGGGCTCGAGCGAAACCGGATGCATGATGACGAGCTTGTGGGGAAGCCACTGCCGGTCGAGGCGGCCCATGGCGCTGACGAGAATGAAAAAAGGCAGGATTGTGATTGCCAGTACCATGACAGCGGGAAGCACATTCCGGGCGATCATCCGGGAAGCGGATGAAAAGGGCAAAACGCGTCGACAGACAGCCACGAGCCCGGCGAATAGAACCGCCAGGATACCCAGCTCGATGAGACCGCCCTTGATGATGAGCGGAGTGATTTCATGATTGAAAAGCCACTCACGTTCCTCCGCAGGCAGCACGTCCAGGGGCTGGGGACCGATATGGTCGATGGCCTGTATATACCCCATGGTGCTGTGCACGCAAAGGAGCGCGACGGCGGAAAGCAGGCCGGCAAAAAGCGCGCGCCAGCCGGGCATGAAATCCCTGATGGTCGGCTCGCGGATGCGAAGCACGGCCGTCGCGGTCAGAACCCATATAAAGGGGTAGAGCACACGCAGCGGCCCCATGTCCGACAGGTGCCTGTGAAACACAAGCAGGTCCGCCAGTATGGCGACCAGGATTCCGGCTGGCAGCACGAGCCATTTTTTCCTCGATCCGGGAGTCGACAGCTTGCCGGGCCTCAGAAAGAGGTAGCCGAGCAGCACCATGGCAGCCAGGAGAAAGACAAGGTTCGCGGTCGTGATCGTAGCGCATATGAAGCGCCACATGCTCGTTGTTATCATCTCGGCCAGGTTGGATGCCTGCGTTTCAGTGATGACCGAATAGGAGTGCAGGGAGGTCAGTTGCGACTCGAGCTGGCCTTCCAGCGTCAGGTAGTGAAGCAGGATGAGAAGGAGACCTGTTATGGGAAAGATGATGAAACCGGACCCCAGGAGCCAGCGGTTCCAGGTCCTGCGGCTCCAGAATCGGGCTAGAAAAAACCCGGCCGTGGTCAGCCCTGCGCAGAGCAGCACTACAATGACCAGTGCACGGGATGTGGTGTAAGGAGGCGGAAGGCCGAAGGCCGACATGGATGCTCTCGGCTCCTTGAAAGCAGAGCCCCATATGGGTATCTGCATGACGAGGACCACAAAGTACCACAGTATGGATTTGCGCAGCGGTGCGGCCTGCGATGCCGGGGTGGTCTCTTCGGGCGCTTTTTCCTTTTCCGCCCCTGCCGGCCCGGAATCTTCCTTTTGAAGCTCGAGCTTGTTCGCCGGCGTGGTCCTGGCAAAGGCGTCGGTTGAATCATCGCCGGTTATGCCCGATTCAGCGTGAACAGTCTCGGCCAAGGCTTCGAACACCTCGGGGATCGGCCCGTCGCAGAAAGGCCCCAGCGCCCCGGCCAGGGTTTTTACATCCCCGTACCGCTCGCCCCGGTCCTTGGCCAGCGCCCTGTCCACGATTGCGGCCAGGCCTTCGGGGATGCCGGGCGCAGCTTCGCCGGCGGGCACTGCGGGCTCGGTCAGGATTTTCGAGATGACCGCGTTATAGCTGTCGCCCGGATAGGGCAGCTTGCCGGACAGCATCTGAAAGAGCATTACGCCCACGGACCAGATGTCGATGCGCTCGTCGATGTTCTTTTCGCCCCTGGCCTGTTCCGGGGCCATGTAATAGGGTGTTCCAAGCACTGCGCCTGTTTTCGTAAGGCCCGGCTCGGCGCCGGCCAAGTCCTTGATTTTCGAGATGCCGAAATCAACGATCTTGACCTGCTCGTTCGAGCGCCTGTCGCGGGCCAGCAGCACATTGTCCGGCTTCAGATCCCTGTGGATGATGCCCTTGTCGTGCGCGGCCCGCAGCGCTGAAAGGATCTAGAGAGTGATGGAAACAGCCCGTCCCGGGGGCAGGGCGCCGGAAGACGAAAGCAGGGACGTCAGGGACCGGCCTTCGAGCAGCTCCATGACGATGAACACGGCTCCGTCCTCTGTCTGGCCCACGTCCTGGATCTCGACGATGTTGGGGTGCCCGATCGAGCTTGCCGCCCGGGCTTCGCGCGTGAAGCGCTCGGCCATCTCCGCGCTGTCGGAAAGCTCTGCGTGCAGGAGCTTGATCGCCATTTTCCGGCTGATTTTCGTGTGCTGCGCTTCATACACAGCGCCCATGCCGCCCTTGCCGATCAGGCGCACGAGCCTGTACTTGCCTTCGAGAACTTTTCCAATTAGATCAACCATCTTTCCAACAATCAAATCACTAATATCCCCCAAAATCAAGCCAAAAAAGTACCTCAGCGCCATTTATGATGGAACATTTTGTCGCCCAAAGAGATCAAATAAATAAAACTTCCAATGAGTTCGTCCGTTAAAACATCGAAAGTATGGCAATATAAGCGCAAGTTCTATAAAGTTTAATCAATTCGGAACATGAAAGAGGGAGCAATGAGAAACACATCCATGTCAAGGTTCGTAACCGGCCTTCTGATCCTCCTGGCCGTGGTTTTCGTGAAAGCCGACCTGGGAGCCGAGGCTGAAAATGAAAAGCTCGTCACCAGCGGGGTGAAGCTCAAACCCGTTCTCATCGGCACGCAGATCACGGACAAGGACCGCAAGCTGGCCGACGAGGGAAACAAGTTCGGGGAACCGCTCAATATCGTGATCGACACGCCCTACCAGATCTGGGGCGAGATGGGCACCTACATTCACCTGGCCATCTACGACCCGAAGTTCAATGCGGCCGCCGAAGCGGTCGTGTACATGGACGGCCAGGCCATCGGCAAGGCGGACAAGACAGGCACGTTCGTGTTTTCCGTCGCCCCGAACCCCGATCAAAGCTACGGCAACAGCCACGCGCTCGACGTGGTGTACACGAAACCGGGAGGCAAGAAGCACCGCGGAACCGTCAGCTTCAATTCCTACCCGAGGACGCAGGGTTTCGAATCAACGAGCATCTTTGTGTACACGGACAGGGGCGTTTACAATCCCGGCCAGACGATCCGCATCCGCTCGATCGCCTGGAGCCTGAAGGACGATTTCTTCCCGCTCGAGGACAAGAAGCTCGAGTTCCTGCTGAAAAACGACCGGGGCCAGGTCGTTGCGGGCGGCGGCGTGGAAACGGACACGTGGGGCATCTCCCACATGGAAATTCCCCTGCCCGATAACGCGCCCGAAGGCAAGTACACGCTGGAGGCGAACCATGAGAGGGAAAGCGCGTCCGCCGACCTTCGGATCGAGCGCTTCACGCCTCCCGTCATCGAGATCAGGCACACGCTCGGAAGGTTCCTGACCAGGGACGCCAAGGAGCTTCCCTTCGACGTGACGCTGGGCTATTTCGGCGGCGGGTCCTTCAAGGCGGGAAAAATAAAAATTACGGTCAAGGCCGCCGGAAGGATCGAGTATGAGGATGAAAAGGAGGTCAAGGGCAAGGGGCCCCATGCATTCATGTTCGACAAAAAGGCCCTGAAGAAGATCCGAAAGAACATGGCGGAAAACGAGTATGTCCAGGTGAAGATAGCGGTGGAGGACGAATACGAAAGAAAGGACGAGGTAAAGCGGGACATGCGCTACACGTCCAATCCCTACACCGTTATCGTGGAGATGGACAAGGACCAGTACACCACGGGTGAGACAGCGCACGTCATGGTCAGGGCCACGGACCTGGACATGGTCCCGATCCGGGAAAAGGAGGTCAAGCTGGTCCTGGAAGGGAAAAAATACAACGAAAAAACGGACAAGGGCGGCATTGCCAAGTTCGACATCGAGGTCCCGGAAAGGTATCTTTCCGGCGAGGTCTTTCTCGAGGGCGTGGACAATCCCGTGGCATACGCCGCCATCAACTGGATCGCGCCGCGGCCCATGAGCAGCGAGATCCCCCAGGGCTATGTCAAGGAAAAGCAGGACACGGACATCGTCATAAGGTTCCCGACCGATTTCATTCCCGGGGAAGACGTGGTGCACGTTGACATCGTTGATTCATCGGGCGCGCTCATCGGGGCCGCGCTCGTGCCCGTGAAAAGGAGAAGGGCAAGTGGATGGCAAAAGGCACGTTCCCGGCGCCGGCCTGGGGCAGCATGCTGCTCACGATTTTCTGCGTGGGCTCCAGCGGCAAGGACCCCGTGGGCCTGCTGACGGACGGCCAGAACCTGCCCGTGCTCCCGAACCGCGAGATCCGGATCGACCTCAAGGGAGCGCCTGAAAAAGCGGCGCCCGGAGCCAAGATTAATATCAAGGCCACGGTCATGGACGCGGCGGGCAAGAAGATCGACGCAGCGGTCGGCGCGGCGATCGTGGACGAGGCCGTGATCAGCATGCTCGACCCGCTGGAAAAAACACCCATGGACAAGTTCTACAACCCGCAGCTCAAGGTGCTGTCCACCACGGGCTCCAAGATCCTGACCTGGCCCGTTGTGACGAGAAACTGGGGCTACCCGCTGTACGACATCGCGCTGCCGCCCTTCGGGTTCAGGGCGGGAGGCGCGACCTCGCAGGGCTCTTCCTACGGCTATGGAGGGGGCGGCGGCTATGGCTATGGAGGCGGCGGGGGAGGCGGCAGCTACGGCGGCTACGACGGCTCCGGGGAATCGGTCGACTACTACATGGACAGCGGGGCGGACTACGCGCCGGCCGGGAATATAACAAAGTCCGACGAGAAAGCCCCCAAAAAGAAGGCGAAGATGAAAATGAAGGCGAAGAAGAAGGAGAATGTGGTCGTTAAAGCGGCCCAGATGAAGCTTCTCGACAGCACCATGCTCGAAGGCAGCGTCGGGGGCTATGATTATCCGGCTGCATCAGCGTCCGCGCCCATGCCGGCCGCGCCCATGCCCTCGCCGGAGCCGGCGTACGAGGAGTCGAAAGTGGCGGCCGGAAAATATGAGCTCGCCTTTTCGGACGATGCCGTGGACGGCGAGCTGGCCTTTTATAAAGTGGGTACGGAAAAGCAGAAGCAAAAACCGAAGGTTTCCATCACGGTGCGCACGAATTTCGCCGAGACGTCGCTGTGGGAGCCCACCCTGGAGGCGAAAAACGGAGACCTGACGGTTTCCTCCGTGCTGCCCGATTCGATCACAACGCAGACCATCACGCTGCTGGCGTCCGACGACAAGGGCAGCGTGGGCATGGCGCGCCATGAGATCGAGGTGGCGCAGGATATTTACACGCGCAGCAACCTTCCCGCGACACTCACCGTGGGGGACAGCGTGGAGGTTTTCGCCATGGTGAAAAACCTGACAAAGAAGAAGGTGAGCTGCAAGGTGAGCCTTGCCTCCGAGGCGCTCAACGTGGCGGGCGTGAGCGAGCGGGACGTGACCGTGCCGGCCGGGGGGGTCGGCGTGGCGGGATTCGTGGTTGAGCCGAAAAAGGCGGGCCCGGCCATGTACGAGGTCAAGGCCGAGGGCGCCAAGTTTACGGACGTTGAGAGGCGCGAGCTCTTTGTCCGGCCCCTGGGCGTTCCAGACAGGATCGAGGCCAGGGGGCACGTGAAAAAGGGCAAGGCATTCAAGGCCAAGGTGAAAGTTTCGGGCAATGACATGTACCTTTTCTCGTTCCTGAACGTTTCGCTACCCACGGCCGTGCCCATGATCCAGGGCATGGAGGAGATTTTAAGCCAGCCCGGCGGGGCCATTGACTTCGTGTCGTCAAAAGCCCTGACCACGGCCATGGTCTACCAGTACCTCGTGAAGTATGCAAAGAACGAGGAGGCCATCGAGAGGCTCAACCCCTTCCTCCAGCAGCTCATGGCTGCCCAGCTCATGACGCAGAACCATGACGGCGGCTGGGGGTGGCATTTCCACCTGCTGCGCGCGGACGTGGACGGCACGACGGACGTGGTCAAGATAAAATCCAATCCCTACATGACGGCCCAGACCATCGAGGCGCTCGTGGAGATGAAGCGCGCCGGCCTCCCGGTGCCCGAGCAGGCCATCGGCAGGGCCATGCAGTTTCTCGCATCGGCGGTCAGCAGCGACAACCTGTGGTCGGTCGACGACATCGCCTTCTGGGAAGGCAGCACGAAGCAGGTGCAGGAGGGGATCAGCGCGGAAATCTTCAGGGTCATGGCCGATGCCTGCGAGGTCTACCCGAACCTTCTGTACTCGTGGAACATGCAAAACCCCATGGACAAGATATCCGCCACGTTTTCCTCCTACCTGGACATGGAGGAGATGCGCGACCCCATGGGTCTTTCCAACGCGGCCATGGGCGTGTACACGTGGGCAAAAGTCAGAGGCGGCGTGGGCAAGGACCTGGAGAAAAAGCTTCGCGCCGCGGCCAATAAGCTGATCACGGCGAGAAAGGAATCGTACTGGGAGCCGTCCTGGTTCAACGCGTTCGGCGGCACGATCGAGGCCACGACCGCGGCCATGATGTTCATGCACAAGTTCGACGAGGAAGCGTACGAGTCAGAGCTTCGACGATCCATCCAGTACATCCTGTCCACGCAGGAATCGTTCGGAGCGTGGCACAATGCCAGGGGCACGGCGGCAGCGATCCGGGCCCTGCTCCTCGTCCCTCCCACGGAAAAGGAGATCGCCTCGAGCGTAAAAGTGCTGGTCAACGGCAACCTGGTGGAAAAGGTGGACATCGATCCCGACGATCCCTACCTGAGCGCCGTCAGCCTGCGACAGGTCGAGATCACGAAGCACCTCACGAAGGGCGAGAACATGATAGAGGTGACCTATGATGGAAACCTCAAGGCGCCCGTGTCCCTCATGCTTCAGAAGTGGACCGGGAAGAAAGCGTACTCGGCTGTCCGGCAGCAGGGCGCGCCCGAGGTGACCGTCGCAAGGAGCTACAAGGGCAAGGGAAACAAGCAGGACGCGCCCACCGAGGTCAAGGTGAGCCTGAACGTGAAAGAGAGCAGGGGGCCGCTGGTGGTGCGCGAACCGCTCCCGTCCAATGCCCAGGTCGAAGGCGCTTCGCTCGACGCGCTGCTGGAGGAAGGAAAGGTCGAAGGCTATGAGATCGACGGGGACGACATCGTGTTCTACCTTGTGCCCGGCAAAAAGGGCCTCATGTCGTTCTCCTACAGGGTGACGTCGGTTCGCAGCGGCAAGGCCTATCAGCCCGGAACCACGATCAGCAGTGTCCACGACCCCGACGCTTTCGTGTCCGGCCAGCCCACCGAGTTCATCGTGAAATAGCCGGCCGCCGGCCCCCGGTCCTCAACGTGTCATGGCGAGGACACCGCACCACCTTATGGGGCGGGTCGCCTGAGCCATAAAGCCGCTTCAGGCTGTTGACACTGCAGCGAAGGCGACAGCGATCCAGACAAAGCCGTGGCAATCTCGAATTCTCAGGCATCCATGGATGATGATGTGCAATCAGCCGACCATGCCCCATTTCTTTGGAAGCGTGCGCGTGGATTGGAGCCTGCTGCGGCCCTTTTCCCGGAAAACCCCGCGTGTGAATTCGGGCTGCTGGAACAGGTCGTGCCGAAGCCTGAATTCAGTGAACCAGGCGGCAAGGGGAAGGAGCGTCGCGAAAACACGCTCCTGGAAATTGATGGGGCCGGTCAATCGCTCAATCCTGCGGCCGATGGATTCGATGTTGTCGAGAACACCGGGATCGCCCTTGAAGAATTTCCTGAACACGGGGAACGAGACAAGTCCCCTGTGCGCCTTTCCCCCCATGAATTCGCCCTTGGCTCTTATCTTGGGGTTCGGGTGGTCTTTGAGCGTTTCGTATCCCGCGATCCAGTCCGAGACAACCCGGCAAGCCGTGGGCCCAAGCCTGCGGTACTCCTGGTGATACAGGTTCCTCTGGATCCTCACCATGGCGTCGGGGTCGATGTGCGGGTGCTCGAAGCCGAGATAGAACCCGTCGTGGAAGCGGTAGTCAAGGTCCAGCATCCTGCCTTCCTTTTTGTACTTTTCATGCGAGGGCGTGCACATGGCCGGGCCGTAGATCAGGAACTGGCAGAGCGAGGGATTGTAGCTCATCAGCTCGTCGAATTCCTCCTGGATGATGTCTTCCGTCTGGTAGTCGAATCCCAGGATCATCGATGACATGACCG
>JBDRLK010000764.1:0-3952 GCA_043813155.1 Pseudomonadota bacterium
ATCACGCTGATCGTTCTCCTGGCCGCCTCCTGTTATAAGCAGCAGGATAATTCGCCGGAGCAGGACACACATGAAGAGCCCGACGATCCCATCCCGCCGCCCGCGTGCCGGTTCGACCAGCCCTTCCCCTACTCATCGGACTCGACCTACCTGGGCGTTCACGGCAACCGGGAAAACAACAACCGCGTCTTCTGCCAGGGCCCTGAGAGCGTGCGCCGCGGCTGGGACGCGCTCGAAGGCCGCGTGGTGCTGCAGCCGATCTCGTTCTCCGCGGACGGCGAGCGCATCTTCGTTACCGTGGCCAGGACCGAGGGATGCAACCTGTACGCCCTTCACCGCGCCGGAGGCGAGACGGCCTGGTGCAGCGACATGTTCACGGTCGGCGTCGCGCTGGCCACGGTGATCACGGACGCGGACGGATACCTGTACCTCACGGACGGCTGCGACACCGGCGCCTGGGTCTACTCTCTCGAAGAACACGAGGACCACGCCGGCGTCGAGGTAAGGTGGCAGACCTCCCTGGACGGGCTTTACGACGGGCCCGACCCCGCGACGCACCACACGCCCGCGGGCCTGCACTTCACGCCGGACGGGTATATTGCCACGGTCACCACCGACGGCGTGGCGGTCCTTCTCGACCGCGGCGACGGCGCGATCCTCGACGCCTTTGACATCCGCGGCGAAACAGGGTTCGTCCCCCCGCCGCAGGCAGGCGACCCCATCCCGGTCCGGCTCATTCCGCGGGAGATCCGCAGCCGCCTCGAAGAGGCCGTTGGCGAGATGACGGACGAGCAGCTCGCCCAGTTCCTGGCCGGCGGCTCGGGAGATTCCGGGGCCTTTTCCGACAACACCATCGCCGTGTCGTCCCTGAACCAGGTTTTCGTTATCGGCGGCGGCCCGCCCGGCTCGGGCATGGGATCGGTCACGGCCCTGGACATCGTGGAAACGGACGACGACCCGCCCCTTCCCCGCCTGGAAAAGCGCTGGCATCTTCTGATCATGGGCAGCAGCGGGACCTCGCCGGCCATCTCGCCCGACGGGTCGCGCATGGTCGTGGGCGACGGCGGCAGCGGCGAGAGCGAGAGCAGCCTCGTGTACGTGGACATCGAAAGCTGCAACGCGAACACGGACGGCGACCCCGCCCCTCAGGCGTGCGCTCCGCTCTGGCTCTACCCCATGCTCGGCAAGCCCATCATCGCGACGCCCGGCCTGGACGAAGACGGGACGGTCTATGCCTGGCACTGCTCGAGGGAGGGCGGTGACAAGGATTTCGTGGCTGTCAGGGACGCGGGCGGCACGCCCGAAGAAATATGGGCAACGCCCTTTGCGCCGGATGGCGACGCCGACATGCAGTGGACGTCGAGCGCCACGGTCATGGACAACATGGTCATCGGCGGCATCACGAACTTCATCGAGCCTTTTTCCGAAGCCCTGCAGGTTCCCATCTTCAGGGACTTGAGCCACGAGTTCATCGCCATGGACCGCGAGACCGGCCGGGTCCTGTGGCGCGCGGTGCTGGACGACGACTCCATCAATGCCACGGCGCCGGGGCCGGACGGAGCGCTTTACGTTCCCATCATGGGCATGTTCGATCTTCTTGCCATGGGTGATGACATCGACTTTCACGGCGGCGTGATCCAGTTCGTGCCCGATCTCTGATCAATGTTACGGCCTGTCTTTGCAGTTCAGCTGATTTCGCCTATAATATTTCCATGATTTTACCGAAGCACTTTAAAAAGCCATGGATGGTTTCCCCGGCCCTCATGTTTCTATTCTTCGCACCCGGATGCTCCGACAAATCCGGTGGCGACGATGCCGACACCGACACGTCCGGGGACGGCGACACCGACACGTCCGGGGACACGATCGAATCCGACGACGGCGCGGGTTTTGACCGGAAGACGACGCGCAGGATGCAGCTCCCGATGAAATTACCGACGACGGGGAGCTCGTCGAGGAGGACGTGCCGTTGGACGAAGATCCGGGTGCAGCCGATGCGATCGAAGATGAAATCCCTGACGATCCCCTGGACGCGGAGCTCGATGAGGGCCGTGACGCGGCCGACGTCACGGACGTGGAGGAGCTGGAGGATACGGTGGAGATCGCCGACCTGATTGATGCGGACGCTGAAGACATCGGCGAGGAAGAAGAGGAGCCCCTTTCCAAAGACTTCACGCGCACCGACTACAACCCTGGCTCGATCACTTACGAGCAGGAGCGCACGCTGTCCGAAATGGCCGGCAAGGTCATCGTGCTGTCTTTCTGGTCCTACACCTGACCGGGCTGCATGACGCAGTTTGCGTACCTGGATGACCTGCTTCAGGCCTGGCGGACCGACGGGCTCGGATACGACGTACTGGAACTGTGGGCCGTGGGATATCTTACATCGACCGAATCGGTCGCAACGTTTGCCGACGGGTCCGAAGCCGCGTGCTTTATCGACGATATCGACGAAACGATCTTCACGGCCTGGGAAGCCACACTCGACGACATATTCGTCCTCGACGCTTCCGGAGAGGTCGTGTATGAAATGAATTGCGGCTCGTGCTCCCTTGCCAATTCAGAGTGCGCCGATCCACTGGACACGGCGGTGAGAGACGCCATACCCTGAATCAGTCCTTCTTCTTACGCTTCAGTATCATCCGCGCCGTTTTCCGCAAGAAGGCGTTCGAAGCGCTCCAGCCTGTCCGGCTCTATTTTTCGCGTGAAAGAGCTGACCGTCACGGCGACCGCGAAATTCACCCCCAGCCCCAGGAAGCCCGGGTGCAGGCCGAGCACGAGCTCCCGGCCCGCTGCGTGACAGCCCAGAACTACGGCCAGGCCCGCCGCCAGGCCGGCCAGGATGCCGGCGGCCGTGGGCCGCCTGCTGAAGAATCCCAGCAGCACGGCAGGCAGAAACTGGCTGATGCCCGAATAGCCCATGAGCAGGAGATTGACAAGCATCCCCGGCGCCGCGAAAGCGAACACCACGGCCGCCGCGGTCACTGCCGGGACCAGCATCCTCCCGAGCCTGGCTGCGCGCGCTTCCTCCATGCCCGGCGCCGCGGCTTTCTGGACGATGTTCCTTGCGATCAGGTTGGCGGACGCCAGGATCAGGGCCGATGCCGTTGAAATCGAGGCGGCCAGGCCGCCCGCGCCGATCAGTCCCGCTGCCCAGGGTGGAAAGTAATTGACCAGCGCGATGAGCATGGCGTGGTCGGGCCTGGTGATGGCGGCGGCAAACCCGCTGTCCGTCGCAGCCTTGGCCGCGCACGTGAAGCCCACGATGATCACGGGAACGAGCGCCAGCTGGTAGAGAGGCAGAATCGCGGCGTTGCGGCGCACCACGCGCTCGCTTTTGGCGCTGTACGTTGCCGCAAAGATGTGAGGCCAGACGAACATGCCCAGCCCGCACAGAAGAGCCGTGGACGTGTACCATGACAGCCCGAGGCCCGAGCTGTCCGGCAGGACGAGGTGGTCCGGCTTGAGCCGCTCCAGGGTCTCGAACATGGGCCCGAGCCCGTCGAAAAACCGGCGCGGAAAAAGGATCCCCACGCTGAACATGCCGCCCAGCATGATGACGGCCTGCAGCAGGTTGGTCCAGCCGATGCCGCGCAGGCCCGAGACATAGACAAAAATCACGATGGCGGCCGCGCAAACGAGCACGGCCGTCTTCCAGCCCATGGCCCCGCCGGACGCGATCTGAACGATCATCCCCGCGCCCATGAGCTGCAGCTGCAGGTAGGGGATGATGAAAACAACGCTGATCACGGCTGCGACCACCCCGAGCGTTTTCGAACCGAAACGGTCCTCGAAAAAATCGGGCTGGGTCACGTAGCCGGCGCGCCTGCCGAGCCTGTTGATTCGCGGCCCGATGAAAAAGAAAAGCCCGTAGGCAATGGACCCGTAGGCCAGGCCGTAGACAATGCTGATGCCCTTGCTGTAGGCCCATCCCGCCAGCCCGAGGAAGGCA
>JBDRLK010000765.1:0-2834 GCA_043813155.1 Pseudomonadota bacterium
CAGGCAGGGCTACGTGGGCCTGGGGATCGACAACCTGATCTTCGCGGGCAGCTACATCCTGGCCGCCTATCCGGCGGGCGGCTACTCGGTCAAGGTGCACAAAAACCTGTTCCTGGATTTTTCCGCGGGCTTCGGCTTTGCCTACCTCTACTCGGCCGACGACGGCGGGGACGGTGAGGGCAACGTGCTGATAGAGGCGGGCAGCCACTGGGACCTCGTGGCCCACGCGGACATCAAGATCAGCTACAAGATCGGATCTTTTGTCATTCAGCTCATTCCCGTGCACGCCAACGTGCTGATCGGGGCGGGCAGCATCGAGCCTGCCCCGTTCGCCCAGTTCGCCTTCCTGGCGGGAATAGCCTATGACTTCTAATCACTATCCCTAGGGTACAAAGCTTGTTGAGGACCAGTCGAAGATGTCGGCAGGAGAAATGTCCCAGGAGCACCGGATGTCCGCGTCCACGCGGCCGCCGCCGACGTCCGTGACCGTGAACGAGTAGTTGCCGCCGCCTGATTCGCTGATAGCTCCGAGCGTCACGGTCCCGGCGCCGTCGCAGTACACGGCGCCCGCCACGAGGATATCGTCTATGCTGATCTTGTTTCCTGAAGGTCTCGTGTCCAGGTCAAAGCGGATCTGCAGGCCGGGGTTCCTGTTCACGTCCGGATCGATGTCCGACAGGTTCACGCAGATGTTCTTGCAGGTCTGGTCCGTGCCGATGCTCCCGTTCTGCTCCCACGCGGTCTGCCACCCGTTCCCGTCATTGGCGTTGAACTCCACGAGGATGGAATTGTCCCCTGAAGACTGGTCGTCGCCAAGATCGAAGCAGAGCGTGATATTGCCGTCGAGCTCCGAGGCGTCCACGGTGCGGGTCATGGTCCATTGCTCGTTGTCCGCCTCCGCGCCGCTTGCATCCCCCATGCCGCCGGGACAGGAGAAGCCCGGGCACTTGGGGCTGTCCGTAACCGCCCAGCCGTTCCACCCGTCCACGATCGGGTCGTCGCAATCGTCGAAGCTTTCGGAAAAGGCCGGCTGAATGGTGGGATCGCACGAGGCCAGCCAGCCGCGCAGGCTTACGTTGTCCACGTACAGGATGTCGTCGTCGTTTTCCGAGTGGACGATGAACGCGATCTGCAGGGCCGGGTTGTTCGCCGTCCAGCCCCATGTCGAGAGCGGGATGCATCGAGGAAAGAGCACGTCGTCCACGCCCTCACGCGCCTGCCACTCGCAGAAGATCTGCTGGTCGTGCGTGCCGTCCCTGGCGTACACGAGAACGCCCTCGTTGTTCGTCGCTCCGTTGTCGCCGAAGTCAAAGCACAGGATCAGGTTGTCTATGCCCCTCGTGTCGAAGGTCTTGGACATCCTGAACTGCTCCTCGCTGACCGCGTCGTCCGCGCGAAGAAGGTAAGTGCCGAGATGCTCGGCGCAGACCAGGTTGAAGGGGATGCAGTCCCTGTTGCCCCCGCCCGGGCTGCAGCCGTTCACGTCATCCTTGCAGTTGCTGCCCGTTGTAAAGGCCCAGCCGTCGCTGTCGCACGCGCCCGTGTCGTCGCCGAAGTCGGAATAGTCGATGAGCACCATGCCCGCCTCGGACCTGCAGGACAGGCAGTCGACCTGGCCCGTGAGGCTGTCCAGGTCAATGGCGCAATCCGAGGTGTCGGGCGGGGTCACGGGCGTTTCACAGGACAGGGCCAGGTACCCGGGCGCTGTCACGCAGCCCGTGTCATCGGCGCAATCCACCCCGGGCGTGCACACGCCGCCTTCGCAGCTATCGTCATCGGGCGTGCTCACGCAGGCGCCGCGGCCGTCGCACAAATCGATCGTGCAGCCGATGCCGTCGCCGTCGCAGGTCGTGCGGGCGGACTTGTTCGACCAGGCGGTGCGGCTGAGCGCGTCGTTGCACTCCTGGCAGTCGTTGGCCGGGTTCTCGAAGCCGTCGGCGCGGCAGGTCCCGCCGATGAGGCAGTATCCGTCGGAAACAGGGAAGGTGCATTCATTGTCATCTTCATTGCAGTCATTGGCCGTGCACGCGACCTCGTCGTCGCAGGGGTTGCCCGTGCCCACGCACTCGCCCGCCCCGTTGCACTGGCTCGTAGCCGTGCAGAAGAGGCCGTCGTTGCAGTTCGCCGTGTTGTACGGGTTCTCGCAGACCCGGCCGAGCTCGTTCGGCACGCAGGTGTCGTTCGTGCACACGTTCCCGTCGCCGCAGTCTCCCGGGCCGGAGCAGGTGTAGGTGCAGTTGTTCTCGCACCCGTCGCCGCTGACCTCGTTCCCGTCGTCGCAGTCCTCGCCGTCGTCGACCTCCCCGTTGCCGCAATCCTCGGGAATGCAGAGCCCGTCGGCGCAGGCCCCGACGGCTCCTTCCGGCGTCTCGCATGCCGTTCCATCCTCCAGGGCCGTCCCGTCGTAGCACAGGCCGTCGCCACCGCATGTTTCTTCGCCGTTGCACTCCTCATTATCGTCGCACTGGTCGTGGGAGGTGCAGCCTGCCTCTTCTTCTTCGGGAATGTCCATGGCATCGGTCCCGTCTTCTTCGACACTATCGATAGCTTCCACCGTCTCGACGGGCTCGTCGGGCAGCGCTTCATCCGCGTCCACGTCTTCCGCGTCCGGGCCGTCCGGCCTATCGGGCGGGACATCGCCGTCAGGCACATCCATGTCAACGCCATCCGTGCCTTCCGTGACGTCGATGTCAGAAACGTCCGTTCCATCAGGATTGCCCACATCCATGACGCCCCACTGGCAGGCCGATGCGCAGACCAGGAAAAGGCATAAAACAAGGCAACCGGGGAACAACAATGCTCTTCGTTTCATTTTTTCACCTCTTTTACTAATT
>JBDRLK010000766.1:0-5531 GCA_043813155.1 Pseudomonadota bacterium
ACGGCGATCATTGAGCCGTTTCTGCGGCCGTACTTGACCATCCATTCGTCCGCGCCTTCTTCCTGGTCCTTGTAGGTGGCGAAATATTCCGTTGACGTCCAGACCAGGTCCGGCGGGCCCGGTTCCCTCATGAAATTCTCGGAACGGACGGGGTCGACCGTTCCGCCCGACGTTATGTTGGCAAAACCGTAGTTCGGCTCCTCCATGAACGTGTAGTTCCAGATGACGCCGTACCTGGTCGACGCCCAGGCGATCTGGGGATTGTCGGACGCGTAAAGATTGACATCGTCCACGTACTGGGGAACGTAGATCTCGGAGCCCTCTTTCGTAAACGTGTAGGTTATTCTCGCCCACATGATGGCCGGGTCGCCGCCGAGGGCCTGGCCCGCGTATCTGCGGTTCGTCGACGCGAACACGACCGCGTAGTTCTCGCCGTCATAAACACCGGAAGGCTTGGAGTCCTCCCCCGTGTGCGTCGTCAGCCTGAGGTCGGACCCCGTCTTTCCCCACAGGAACTCGTCGACGAGCCCGTCGCAGTTGTCGTCTTCCTCGTTGCACACTTCGCCGGGCGGTGCGCAATCCGAATCGGCCGGAAGCTCGCACGTCGTGGAGCAGTATCCCGAGCCCTTGCTGCCGCAGGCCGTGGTGCAGTCCACGAGATCTCCCTGCATGCAGTCAAACCCGTTGTCCGGCAGCGTGTCGCAGTCGTCGTCTACACCGTTGCACGATTCCTCGGGTATGCTGCAGCCGGCTTCGTACGTGCAGTCCGAGCCGCACGTCTTGTTCCCGGCGGAGCCGCAGGGGGTGGAACACTCGACCGTACCGCCTGCCGCGCATTCGAACCCGTCGTCAGGCAGCGTGTCGCAGTCATCGTCCTCTCCGTTGCACGTCTCCAGGGGCGCCAGGCATTCGGCCGCCGCGGGCAGCGCGCACGTCAGGGAGCACACGCCCGTGCCATCCGAGCCGCAGGTCGTCGTGCACTCAACGTCGTCGCCCTGCACGCAGTCGAAGTCCTCGTCTATTTCATCGTCACAGTCGTCGTCGATCCCGTTGCACTCCTCCGTCTCGATGCACTCGGGCCTGCAGTTCCCGTCGCCAAGGTCGATCGCCCCCTCCACGCACGCGTACCCGCAAACGCTCGAGGCGCACGTGGGCATGGCGTAAGCACCGGCCGTGCACACGTTGAAACAGGAGGCGCAGTTCATGGGATCGGCGGCCGTGTCCACGCAGTCGCCGCCGCAGTCCGTGGCAAACACCGGGCAGGCGTCCTGGCACGTCCCGCCGCTGCACACCTTGAGCGCCGTGCAGCTCAGGCCGCACCCGCCGCAGTGGTCGAAATCCGTCAGGGTGTTGATACACCTGCCCTCGCACTGCGTGGCGCCGGCCGGGCAGTCCCCTTCGACGCATTTGCCCAGAGCGCAGACCTCATCGGCGGCGCACGCGTTGGCGCAGGCGCCGCAGTTGCTTTCATTGTTTCCCGTATCCACGCAGGCGCCTGAGCAGTCGGTGAGGCCCTGGGCGCAGAGGCCCGCGCACATGCCGCGCGAGCATACCATTCCGGGCGTGCAGGCATTGCCGCAGGTCCCGCAGTTTGCCGGATCGCTGGCAAGGTCGGCGCAGGTTCCCGCCACGCATTCGGTTGTCAGCGAGTCGCATTCGCCCGCCATCTCCTCCTCCTCTACGTCATTGCCGGCATCATCATCATCGACGTCTGCAAGCTCGCCCTCGTCGACAATCTCCTGCTCCTCGGCCGTGTCGTCCTCGCCGTTGCCGTTTCCGCCGCAGTGCGCAACAAGGACGGCGGCAATGAGCAGCATCAGGAATCTAAAATGTTTCTTGCATGTCATTGTTTTCTCCATGTTTATAGCCCGCTCGTTTCAATGCGATAGGCCCCGCTTTCCGATCCCCAGCCGTCGAGGAACAGGTAGTAGATGCCCGGCCCCAGGGTGACCTCCACCGTCGAAAGATTCGAATCAAAGATGCAGCCCGGGACATCGTCGTTGCACGCGACTTCCGTCGAGGCATTGTTGCACTTGTCCCTGACGTGCAGGATCGTGTCAAACGCCGTAATGGACGTGCAGGTTGAGAACGAAACCTCGCTGGTCGCCGGAAGGACGAAATAGTAGACAACGTCCTTTCCGCTGCCGCCGCAGGACCCCGTCGCGTCCTGGGTGAAGCTGTCCGAGTTGCTGGCCACGACTCCCTCGATGAGGATGGGATCGCCGCACCTTTCTCCCGGCGAGGCGTCGGGCGTAATATAGATCTCCATCCCGTAAGCACCTCTATCCGCGGACGAGAAGCCGTCGAGCGCCACGTAGTACCTGCCTGGCGGAACCGAGCGCAGGTGCAGCTCGGACTGGGCCGTCTGGCCGTCATCGTTGCATCCACGGTCCGTGCCGCCGCAGGTGCTCGATACGTAGAGGACCGTGTTGTATGCCGTGTCATAGGTGTTGATGAAAACGTCGCTCGTGACCGTCAGGTCGAAGTAGAAGTACACGTCGGCGCCGCCGCTGCCGCTGCAGCCCGTGGTGTTGTCGTTGGCATACGTCGTGTCGCCCCTGAAGATTCCGCCGATGGACGCGTTCGTCGCGCCCGAGCACAGATCGTTTGTCGGCGGCGCAGGCCCGCAGTCCTCGTCCACGTCGCCGTTACAGTTGTCGTCGCACCCGTTGAAGCAGACTTCCAGGACGCTGCAGCACTGGTCCCAGCGGCAGTCGTCCATGCAGGTGCGCGTGCCCTCGGTGCCGCAGCGCGTGGTGCAGGCGCCGGCCGCCCCCATCTGGCAATCGTACCCGTTGTCCGGCACCGTGTCGCAGTCGTCATCCGTGCCGTTGCACGTTTCGGACGGCGGCGTGCATTCCGCGGCTACGGGCGCCGTGCAGCCCGGCCGGCACAGGCCCGATCCGGTCGTCGAGCAGGTCGTGGTGCAATCCACGACCGTGCCGAGGCGGCAGTCGAAATCCTCGTCGACGAGGTCGTCGCAGTCATCATCCATGGCGTTGCAGGTTTCCAGCGGCGCTATGCACTTGCTGCCCGTGGGCAGCATGCAGGAAATCCCGCACAGGCCGGTTCCGAGCGAGCCGCACGTGGTCTCGCATGAAACCGTCGAGCTCAAGGCGCACTCGAACCCCTCTTCCGCATAACCATTGCAGTTATCGTCGATGCCGTTGCACTGCTCGGCAGCGCTCGTGAACGTGCAGCCATATTCGCAGCCCGGCACGTCGTCGATGTCCCAGAAACCGAAATTGCACTCCAGCTCGCATGTGCCGTACTTGCATTCGGGCGTCCCGTTCAGGCCGGCCGGACATACATTTCCGCAGGCACCGCAGTTATACGGGTCGTTGACCGTGTCCTTGCACCCGCCCGCGCACAACTCGAGCCCGCTGTCACAGCCCACGGCGCAGGCGCTGCCCTGGCACGTGTAACCGGCCGGGCACACGACATAGCAGCCCCCGCAGTTGCTGTTGTCCGTGCTCAAATCGACGCAGCTGGCCCCGCAGGCAGTGAAACCGGGCGGGCAGGTGATCGTGTCGTCGCCCGGCATGTCGCCTATCACGTCCTCGGTGCCGCCATTGTCGCCGCAGGAAGCCGCTGCCATAGCGAGCATCATGCAGCACGCAGCGGCCGAAAAGCCTGATATGGTGGATATTTTGAGCTTTTTCATGTCTCTCCATCCTTCAAATTTAAGTTGTTGTTGTTTATATATCTATAACAAAAACTGTATATTTTCAACTTTTTTGTGGTTCTGCCTTGTTATTACGTTTGTTATTGCATAGCCGCCCGGGCGGCATCAGCGCAAATTCACGCTCAGCGAATAGGCGCCGCCGAGCTCGGTCCCGCCTGAAACATAGGTATCGGCCGTGATGAAATAGCGTCCCGGCCCGACGTCAATGGAAAAGGATTCGTGGCCCCTTTCCATGCAGGCGTTCGCATCGTCGGCATCCAGGAAGTGGACGTCGATATCGACCGGCTCGGCGCAGCCGACGGCCGCGTCAACCGTGGCGCCGGCGTCCAGCATCATCAGGTAGACGACTTCGGGCCCGCTCTCGTCCGCATCAGAGCAGTTGTACATGTCGAAGAGCCGCTCGGCCGAGAGCGTCGTATCCCAGGGGTGGGAAAAAGAGGAGGTTTCCACGCGATAGGGGCAGGCGTGCGTGCCGTCCGGCTCGCACGGTCCCTCCCACACCCTCCTGTCGATGTCCCTCACGTCGACAAGGAAGTAGTCCACGCGGTCCCCCAGGCCGGTCCAGGCATTGGTGATGAACTCGGTCCAGTTCGCCATTCCGGGAATGACCTGGCAGCCCGCGGACCAGGCGCCTACGGTAGCGCTCCCAAGCGGGGCATCGACCGACCCGACGTGGATATTGTGGCCCGACCCGTAGCGCTCGTGGTCAGGGTCGCCGGCCGGCGGCAGCCAGCCGTTGCGGTCGCTGTCCCAGTGGCCGTTGTTGTTCGTGTCGTCCATGACCCTGTAGGTGTCCTCGCCGATGTGCAGGGCGTTGTACGTGGAGCGGTGCCAGCCGTTGACATAGTCGTATCGCCGGTTGGGCCTGAGGAACGAAGAGGAATTTTCTCCGAAGTCCCGGGCCCCCACGTCATTGGTGACCGGGAATTCCCTCACGTGCCTGGCGCCCGCCTCATCGACCCAGAGCAGCACGATCGTATCGTTGAACCTGTCCGGCAGGTTTCCGTTGAAAAAGAACCTGCCCGGGTACGCGCCCCTGATGCCGACAACGGATCGGAATTCGGCTGAATCGTTCATGCTCACGCCCGTGGTGAGCTCGGCAATGGCCCTGACCATGTCGTAAGCCTCGGGCTCTGTGAGAAGCCTGACGCCCGCCGGCGTCTCGTAGCAGCGCGTCTCCCCGGTCCACGCCGCGCCCCGCTCGAACAGCGGCATGTCGTCGCTGTAGTCGGGCATGACGATGTCCTCGTCCTTTGTTCCTCCCCCTGCCCTGCCGCCGCCTGCCGCGGGCAGCGTAAAGGTCGCCGGCGGCAGTGGCTCGTGGTAGGCGATCCTGTCCGGCCCGAACGGGCGGCCGCCCGCCTCTTCGGCCCTCGACTGTACGGGTGCGGGAGCCGATTGCAGGGGAAACGTGCGTGAATAGGTGAAGATTTCGTCGTAGTCGAAATCGCAGCTCGTCGGACCGGCAGGCTCTTCTTCCGCCGCATCCTCGATTGCCTCGGGGATTGCATCGACGGGCGGCGCGTCCTCTTCAGGATCCTCGTCATCCCCGTCTCCGGCCTTGTCCACCATGGCGTCTTCCAGCGAAGCATCGTCATCCGGCGCGTCGACCTCCGTGTCATCGCCGTCCTGCTCGGAATAGTAATCACCGCTGCAGCACGTGAAAAAAAGACAGAAAAGACACAAAGGAAAGGTGATCCGGAGAAACACAAATCTGGTCATACGTGCATCAATTCTCATAGGCTTATTGATTTTATTGAATTTTACCCGAAAAAGATCATTTTTACAATGTAGTCAGGCAATTAAGGTGTATGCACGATTCCGGGGGGAGTATGGGGGCCGGGCC
>JBDRLK010000767.1:0-3724 GCA_043813155.1 Pseudomonadota bacterium
CTGCGCGAGGCGAGCTCGGGCACGACGCCGCCGTAAGGCGCGTGCGTTTTCACCTGGCTCGAGACAATGCTGGAAAGCACGCTTCCATCACTGCCGACCACGGCCGCGGCAGTCTCGTCGCAGGATGTTTCTATGCCGAGAACAAGCATGGCTACAAGCTCAAGGCACGCCGAGGGCGTGCAGCTACAACATGAATACAGGCACGCCGAGGGCGTGCAGCTACATATTTTCCTAATGCAGGGGTGGTGAAAAGTAAAGATGCATTGATGATCAGAAGGTCACAACGAGGCCGAAATTGACCATGAGCCCCGCCAGGTCCAGGCTGCCGAGGCTCACGCCCTCGACGGGAATGGGGTCCACGTCCGGGTCCTCGTCTTCATCGGGGCCGAGGGAAAAACCGATCGGGCCCGGCCTGAAGTAGCCGACCTCGACGCTCAGGCCGAACGAAAACCTCCTGGACACGCACATGTGCATCTTTTCCTTTACAAAGGACACGGGAATCGTAATCTGGACTCCGCCGCCCACGTAGAGGAAGCCGTTGTTGCCCCAGTCGGCCATTTTCGGCCCGCCCCCCCCCTGCGCGACCTCGGCCTTGGCCCACATCCAGCCGCCGTCGATCCTGACAAAGGGCTGGAGCCATTCGATCCACTTGCGCTCGAACCTCAGGTGGAGCCTCAGCCCCGCGTAGACGCCATGGGTCAGGATGCTCGTCTCGTACGAGGAGAACAGGCTGTCTTCCTCGGCCGGGAAATGCGTGTATCCCGCCTCAAGGTCGAGAAGCACGGCACAGCCCAGGTAAAACAGGGTGTACGAGAACGAGGCATTCAGCCCCCTGCGCTCGTCCTGCGAGGAAAAAACGTCATAGGAATCGTCGCCGGCATAGGTGAAATCGCCGCTCAACCTGATCCCGGTCGCGCGGGCGGGGCCGGGCGCGGTCATCAGCAGGGCCGCGGCCATGAAGCCTGCCAGAAGGATGGTTCTTTTCTTTGCCGTCATAGGCTATCTCCTCATCTCATCATCACGTTCAGTCGGTGGACAGCGGATAATCGTCGGGGTCGACGGACATCACGTCCTCGAAAAGAAACCCCCATGCGCTCACGGCCCCGGAGCGTTTCGGGTCGTCCATGTCGAGGAAGGTAACGTAGCCTTCGCCGAAACCATGGTCGAGCACGACCTTGCCGATTCCCTTGAGCAGCCACACGCCCGTGACCGCCCGGTCGACGATGATCGGGTTGATGTGATAGCTCTTCATGTCATCGATGAACCACACCTCGCTCAGGTTCGCCGGGCTGATCAACATGTTGCTTCCGCCGGGATACATGAGAAACCGCGCGTTCTGCGAGGAGCCCGACAGGTAGACTTCCGCCATTTCCCGGTCCACGAGGTCGATGAACAGCAGCCTCTGGACATACCCGGACAGCGTGAAAGCGGCAAAATCCCTCCCGGGCACGGGCATGAAATAGTCCAGCGGGCCGCCGAACGAGTACTGCTCCAGGTTTCTTTCCTTTTCATCCTCGATGTTCTCGAGCGTCACGAAATAGCCCATTTCCCCGCCGATCGCGTAGAGAAGCGCCATGCGCCCCTCGTCGAAGAGCAGGATGTTTTTTACCGGGAAATCCGTCGTGACGGGAGTGACCATGGTCGATTCTGGATCCACGATCGCGATGTTGCCCGTCGTGCGGTTCGCGGCAATGACGAGCTTCCTTCCCCCGTCCTCGAACATCTCCATGTCCGAGGGCGCCGCGTCGGGCTCCACGTCCACGCTGAGCTGGTTGAGGGAAACGCGGTAATCGTTTTCGTCCGCGCCGTCGCGGGCGAGCCCCACAAAGGTGATCGCGAAAATATCGCTGGCATTGTCCGACCTGAGCAGCACCCGCGAGCTGATCCCGTTCGGGTCGTTGGCGATAATCACGTCGTCCTGCGTGGGAATGACGCTCCCGCCCAGGCCCGGCACGGTCAGCCTCACGCTGATCTCCGACCTTCCGGGATGGTCGAGGTCCATCAGCGTGACGTAGGAATCATGAAGAACGAGAGCAAGGTTCTTGCGAAGGAGCGTGTCCTCCCCGCCTTCCCGGACGGCCACGTCGATATTCTCGAGAAAGAGCACGGACAGGACCGAGGCGCCCAGCGTGCGGATGTCCCGGATGACGGGATTGTCCCCGGACGGCTCCTTGTCCAGGTCCAGGATCGCCATCAGGTTGGGGTTTGTCCCCGGCATGGGCCTGCTGAAATAGGCGACCGCCCATTTTCCGCTGTCCGATTCGGAAATCCCGGTAAAGGGGCTGCCCAGGGAAAAGACCGTCGTGCCCCCTTCGGACGGGTCCATGACGTGAAGCGATTCCTCCTCGGCATCCTCCTCGTTGACCTCCCCCTCCACCGCGCCGTGACAGATCACGAAAAGCTTTTCGTTGTCGGCCGAGCCGAAAGCAGCGTAGGGGCTTCGCCCCACCCTGAACGTCTCGACAACCGGCTCGTTCTCGTCGTTGTCAAAGGACAGGAAATAGGTTTTCTCGAACGTGGCGGACACGAAGGCCAGCGAGCTTTCGAGAGCAATGGGGCTCATGAAGGTCGGGTGGCGTTCGAAAATCGAGTCCCTGCCCTCGTCACAGCCCGCGGCGAGCGGCAGCAGCAGGAGGAATACGGGGAAATATGTGTTGATCCATGGTTTCATCATGTTCACTCCACGATCCAGTCGTTCAGCTCGAATCCCGTAATGGTCTGGGTGTTCTCGTTCTCGTCGATAAAGGTGATTCTTCCGGCGCCGTGCTGCTGGCTTACGAAAATCTTGTTCGATTCGGGAACATAGCCGACTGACACGGGCGGCGATCCGAGCTTGACGGTGTTGACGCTGTAGGAATCGGTGTAGATGATCTCCACCTCTCTCACATCCGCGGCATCGTCCCTCTGGAGAAGGAATATTCGCGAACCGTCCGGATGGAGGAGGAAAGGCTCGGGGTTGGCCTTTGTAAGGTGCTGCCTGACCACGCCGTCGGAAATCCTGACCAGGCTGTAGCCGTAGCTGTGGTCCGCGACCTCCTCGTAGTCGCCCGGATCCTCGATCGGGCCTTCTTCCTTTAAGTGAATGACCGCCATGATCTCATTGTCCGGCGTGAACGCCACTGTCTTGACGGTCTTGTGCAGCTGAATAACGTCGAAGCTGTCCTCATCCATGTCGTAGACGCCGACCAGCTCCTCTCCGCTCTGGTTCGAAAACAGGGCCACGAGGCCGCCGTCGCCCGAGATCTGGGACTGGCCCGCGAACATGGACGGCACGTCCCTGAGCACGAAAGGCTCGTCCGGGTCGGGAGGCAGGGCCATGACCGCGATCTGGTTCAGCGTGGGAAGAACCGCCAGGGCGTAATCCCCGGCCGGCGAAAGGTCGAGGTCATAGGGGACGGCCGGCAGCACGATCTCCCGATAGGTCTGGTCTTTGAGGCTCATGATCCAGACGGACGTGGACGTGGACTCGATCGATTCCTCCAGGCGGACCACGGCAAAGCTGCCGGACGGGTCGATGTCCACGTCCTTCTCGTCTTCCGCGAGCCGGATGGACTCGGGATACCGGATGAGAGGAAGAGGGGCGACGTCGTCCTCGACAACCTCGAAATCGACCTTCGATATCCCGTCCTTGTTCACCACGTAGCCTTTCTGCCCGGCAAGGTCGTACTCCACCTCCCTGGGCATGTACCCGCACGTCCTGCGAAGCGACCTTTCCTCGCCCGCT
>JBDRLK010000768.1:0-2101 GCA_043813155.1 Pseudomonadota bacterium
CAGCTGTCATTCAAATGATCCCACGAAAGGAGAATGAATCATGAATATCCCAAAGCCCTCTCCCGCCTTCCGCTTCCTTTTCGCCTTCATTTCCTTTTTTTCGATCGGCATCTGCGCTGATCGTAAAAATGACGCCATCAAGGCCGCCCTCGCCAAGCCCGACCGCATTGTCAAGGCGAGCTGGTTCGGCTGGGAAGCGGCCGAGGCCACGGCGGCGCTGCAGGCGGCAATTTATTCCGGCGCCAAGAAGGTCGTCATCGACAACGTCGGCGAGTGGATCGTCGACCGTATTTTCCTGACTAATGACCAGGAGCTCGTGTTCGAGAAGGGCGTCATCCTGAGCGCCAAGAAGGGCGCCTTCAAGGGGAAGACCGACGCGCTCCTCAACGGCCTGGCCGTGCGCAATCTCCGGATCACAGGCAACGGCGCGCTGCTGCGCATGTGGAAAAACGATTATTTCGGGCCCGGCTATGACCGGGCGGAATGGCGGCACGCGCTGAACCTGAAGAGCGCCTCCAACGTGATGGTGTCCGATATCATCCTCAAGGACAGCGGGGGGGACGGCGTCTACCTCGGCAACGCCGGCAAGCCGCACCCACCCTGCTGCACGGACATCGTGCTGCGCAAGGTGACCTGCGACGGCAACGCCCGACAGGGCATTTCGGTCATAAGCGCGGTGAACCTGCTCATCGAGGATTGCGCTCTCATTAATACCTCCGGCACGGCACCCCAGGCGGGTATCGACTGGGAGCCGAACCTGTCCAACGAGTGCCTGGTCAACAACGTCATGCGGCGCACCCGCATCGAGGGGAATGCCGGCGACGGGATCGACCTCTACCTGCCGAACCTTACGGTGACCACGCGGGACATCTCCATCCGTATCGAGGATTGTCTCGTAAAAGGGAACCGGGTCGGGTTGGCCCTCACCCTGAGGGGCGAAGACAGCCCGGTCGGCTCAATCGAGGTGCGGGGTACCCGCTTCCTCGACCCGCTCACCCACGGTGTGATTTTGACGGATCTGCCGCTGCACGGTCCGCGCCTGAGATTCGACCGCTGCGCCTTCACCGCAGGCACCAGCCAGACCCAGGGGCCCGCCTTCCCCCTTCTGCTGGCCTGCCGTAACCGGCCGGTTTCCAACTTCGCAAATATCGGGTTCGTGCGGTGTGAAGCCCGGGTCCCGACCGGTCGCCCTTATCTGGCGTTCCAGAATACCGACGACATAGGGTTCCAGGGGCTCTCGGGAAAGGTCCGTGTGGACGCCGGGGGCAAAAAAACAACCCATGACCTGGCCTCGGTCAACTCAACGACCGGGAAGCCCGACCCGCTGGTCTGGACCACGCCAGAGGCCTACAAGCTCAAGAACTATATCACTAACCGGATCAAGGCCTTAGCAATGGCCGCGCCGGTCCCGCCCGCTATCGACGGGGCGCTCGACGACGCGGCGTGGGCCGCGGCCCCCGAGGCCCCGGTCGAGCTGCGAAAAGACGACGCCACTCCCGCGGCGGTGCGCACGAGGGCGAAGCTCTGCTGGGATTCGCAAGCCCTCTATCTCGCGATCCGCTGCGAGGAGCCGTACATGGATCGCATCCGCGACGAGGTGCGCAAGGCCGACGGCCCGGTGTGGACGGAGAACGAGGTGGAGGTGTTCCTGGACGTGAAAAACGACCAGCAGACGTTCTTCCAGCTCCTGGTTAACACGCTGGGCACACTGGCTGATTTCAAGACCGACGGCACCCCCGACCGCAAGTGGGACTCGGGGGCCAAAGTCGCGGTGGCAAAGGGCGGGGACGTCTGGACGGTGGAAATGAGCATCCCGTGGGCTTCCCTCGGCAGCGAGCCCCCCGCAGCGGGGACGGTCTGGGGCCTCAACCTCTGCCGGGTGCGGCGTGTCGTCGAGCCCTCGGAATACACCTGCCTCTCGCCGACCTTCGGGCTGTTCGCCAGGCCGCAGCGCTTCGGGCAGCTGTCATTCAAATGATCCCACGAAAGGAGAATGAATCATGAATATCCCAAAGCCCTCTCCCGCCTTCCGCTTCCTTTTCGCCTTCATTTCCTTTTTTTCGATCGGCATCTGCGCTGATCGTAAAAATGACGCCATCAA
>JBDRLK010000769.1:0-14851 GCA_043813155.1 Pseudomonadota bacterium
TGCCGGTTTTCGCGACCACAATGTCGAAATCCTGGACTTCTTTTTCGATCAATCTCCACTCATCGACCCTCCTGTAGCCTTCCATGAGGAGCTCGCCTGCGCCCAGGCCCAGGATAGAGGTTTTTGCTTCGGGAGATTCAACGTCCGGGTGGAACGTGTAAATAGAGTTGTCCCAGCGCAGGATTTCATAAATAACTTCCGTTGTTTGTTCTTCCAGGGCTTTGCCCAGCTCTTCTCTCGATATGAGCCCGGTCTTGACGAGCCTCTCGCCGAGCAGGACTTTCGCGCTTTTCTGCTTTGTGACCTGGTCCAGCGCTTCCCTGCTGATCAGCTCCTCCTTGAGCAGGTACCTGCCCAGCAGGAATTCCTCCGACCCGCCCCAGAGGCGCGCGAAGGAGATCTTGCCTCCGCGGAAAAAAATTGCGGCCCTCTTGTTTTCGTCACTGACCTCTACCATGCCGCTGCGGTTGGACTGATAAAGCACCTGGAGCACGTCGCCGACCGATATTGCGTTTGCCGAGCCCGCGAATGCCGCCACGCCCTCGAGTGGATTGACCTTCCTGAACTCGTGGGTAAGGCCTTTGAGGAAGGCCTCGGTGAAGGTTTCATCGCACAGCCGCATGATAGATCTTTCCAGGCCCGCTTTTCCACTGTTTTTGAGCCGGGCTGTCAGGCCTTCGCAGAGCTTTGTGCGAATCGCTTTTACAGCTTCAGCGGATTCCTCCCTCGGAGATATGGGGATTTCCATGAACGACTCAGGCGCGGCCTTGAAAATCTGCTCCTCTTTCGGCGCGCCCCTGATGCGGTGCGATACGACGGCCAGGAGCGATTCGGGCGTAAACGGCTTGGTTATCGTATCCACCACATCGACGAGCTGCATGAACTTGTCGCCCACGCTTTCCGCCTTGACGCTCATGAGAATGATGGGGATGCTTTTCAGGTTCTCAATGTTGCGGAAAACCTGGCAGAATCGCAGGCCGTTCATTTTCGGCATGATGAAATCGACCAGGACCAGGTCGGGGGTATCGGCCTGGGCCATGGTAATGCCCGTTTCGCCGTCTTCGGCCAGAAGAGGCCTGAACCCGGCGCCCGAGAGAATATCGCCGACCACCTCCCTGATGGTCTCGCAGTCGTCTACGACAAGAATTCTCTCTCCGGACATATGACTCTATACTATGTTCCTTGTGGAGCAGGATTCCCTCGAGGGCCCCGTCCGACTGGCTGCGGGAGCGGCCGCGGCCGCGGCTCTGAGCAGACTAGTTGTCCTTGTAAAACAGGACGATCGTAATGCAGTGAAAAGACTGATCACTGCTTTGACGAACCTCTTTGTCTACGATTTCACACGAGGGATGGTCCTTGATCCACTTGGTTATTTTCTCCCCGAGGTGAAGCCTGTCATCGAACGTGGTGGCTGAAAACACTTTTACGGCATTGAAGTCCATGATGTCCATTCTACCTCACTCCTTTCTTTGCGACATTCGCGCCGACATGTGCGAACTCGAAAATCCAATCGAATCCGTTTTGTTCGATTTTTACTTGTTTATCCTATATTTAGCAAGAGTTTTCAACAGGAAAATATTAATTAATTGCATTATTATTTGAGTCTATGTCAATCACCCGCGGTTCACGCAGGTCATTCCGGCGAAAACGGCGGATGAGGACAGCTCTTCCGCGATCCTGAGAAGCTGGTTGTACTTGGCTATCCTGTCCGAGCGGGAAAGCGACCCTGTCTTGATCTGTCCCGAGCCCGTCGCAACGGCGAAGTCGGCGACGATGGTGTCTTCGGTTTCACCCGACCTGTGCGAAATAATGTATGAATAACCGTTTGCCCTGGCCATATCGATGGTCTGGAGCGTTTCGGAGATCGTCCCTATCTGGTTCAGCTTGATCAGGATGCTGTTGGCGACCCCTTTCCTGATGCCCTCCCGGAAGATGGCCGGATTTGTGACAAACACGTCATCGCCGACGAGCTGGGTGCTGCCCTTCAGCTCATTCGTCAGCTTGGCCCAGCCGTCCCAGTCCTCCTCCGCCATTCCGTCCTCGATGCTCAGGATATTGTATTTCTTTCCGAGGCCCGCGATGTATTCGACCATTTCATCCGAGTCGAGCATCCTGTTCTCGGTTTTCAGGTTGTATTTGCAGGTTTTATTATCGAAGAAGCTGCTTGCGGCCACGTCCAGGCACAGGAATATCTCCTTTCCGTAGGTGTAGCCGGCTTTCTCGATGGCATCTATTGCAAGCTTTATTGCCTCCTCATTGCTGCCCAGGCTTGGAGCGAAACCGCCTTCGTCGCCTACACCGATGGAAAGATTTTTTGATTTGAGCATTTTCTTCAGGGTGTGAAAAATCTCGCTGCCGGCCCTCAGGGCGCTGGAAAAAGAGGGCAGCCCGGCCGGCATGACCATGAATTCCTGTATATCGAGGTTGAAGCCGGCGTGCTCGCCGCCGTTGATGATATTGAACATGGGCGTGGGAAGAACCCTGGCCTTGATCCCGCCCAGGTAGCGGTAGAGAGGCATGCCGCCGGCCGCGGCGGCCGCCCTTGCGCATGCAATGCTGACGGCCAGCATCGCGTTGGCCCCCAGCCGGGACTTGTTTTCCGTGCCGTCGAGCACTTTGAGCATCGTATCTATATCAAACTGGGCCGAAGCATCCATGCCGCAGACGGCCCTCGAGATCTCTCCCATGATGTTGGAGACCGCCTTCGTCACTCCCTTGCCGTGGTACCTGTCCTCGTCATTGTCCCTGAGCTCCAGGGCCTCCCTTTTTCCCGTGGAAGCCCCCGAAGGGACGGCTGCCCGGCCGATTTGCCCGGTGTCGAGAACAACGTCAGCCTCAACGGTTGGATTGCCCCTCGAATCGAGAATTTCACGCGCTTTGATTTCTTTGATGATCATGGTTTCCGCCTCTCGATAAATTGCCCGTTATTGGGCAGAAAATTGAGAAAAATGTCAATAGAAAGAAGCAAGAAGTCGGAAGCCGGAAACCGGAATGGGCTTGAAAGACCTGATGGATGAACTTTGTTCTTCGGGCTCCTGAAGTTGCGCCTGGGATATTAAATTGATACTATCAGTATCAGATCGATTTGGAATTAAAGCAGGCGTAACATATGGCAGGAAGATTAAAAGATGTGCTCCGGGGCCTGATCAGGATCGTAAGGCCTCACCAGTGGTCGAAAAACCTGTTTGTCCTTGCGCCCCTCGTGTTTTCCAAGGAACTGGGAATCTTTAGCGCTGTTCTGGGCGCCTTCCTCGCGGCTTTTCTCTTCTGTCTCGCATCAGGGGCTGTCTACACGATGAACGACATGGTTGATGCCCCCAGGGACCGTCTCCATCCCGTGAAGAAAAACAGGCCCATTGCTTCCGGCATGCTCCCGGTGGAAATCGCCAGCGCCTACGCCGTTTTTCTTGCCGGGATTTCAATAGGCGCCTCCATCTATTTCGGATATGAATTCGTCGTTACCCTTCTCATCTACCTTGTCTTGAACATCGTGTATTCCTTCTGGCTGAAAAAGGTCGTTATCGTGGACGTTGTCAGTATCGCGGCCGGGTTCCTCCTGCGCGTCATAGCAGGAAGCTACGCGGCCAGGGTTGAAGCTTCCATCTGGATCCTGGCTGTCACGTTCCTGCTCGCTCTCTTTCTTGCGCTCGGCAAGCGAAGGCACGAGCTCCTCGTGTCGCAGGAGAAAAACGGAACACGTCCCGTGCTTCGCATGTACTCTCCCCGCCTCGTGAAAATAATGATGAACGTGGTGGCCATGCTCACGGTCGCGGCCTATTCGGTTTATACTCTGTCGCCCCACACGAGGGAGTATTTTCAGGCCGACTACCTCTTTGTTTCAATCCCCTTCGTGCTGTTCGGGCTGTGGAGATTCATAAGGCTTTCCGATATAAAGGAGAGAAATGAAAGCCCCACCGAGGCGCTGATTCGCGATGTTCCGTTCATTCTCAACGGTCTTCTGTGGTTTGTCGTCATTACAGCGATTATTTACTTCATCTGAAAGGGGATTTGTCCATTCGCCGCGCCCGCACGGGGACCATGACTTTGAATTTTTGTGGATCTGTACTATACTGATTCCGTATAGCGCGGATACGGTTTTTTAATTCAATGAAACAGGAGTGATTATGTTTGGGATGGTTCCCGGATACGCTGCGGTTTGCCTGGCTGCACTGTGTCTCAGCGCGTGCTCGCTTTCGCTTCCTCCCAGGTTTGGGGACGGGGACGGGAGCGTCGCGGACGACGGGCGGGACGGGATGGATTCAACGGACGGGGCCGACATGGATGGCGTCGGGGACGATGGATCCGGTCCCTGCGGCGAGGGGCTGGTGCCGTGCGGGGACACGTGCGTCGACCCGCGGATTGACCCGGCGAACTGCGGGGCCTGCGGCCATGCGTGCGCGGCCGATCGCACCTGCGCGGGGGGCGAATGCGTGTGCAGGGAGGGTCTCACCGGCTGCGGCGGGGAGTGCATCGATACCCGTTCCGATCCGGATCACTGCGGGGGCTGTTCCAACGAATGTGACGAGGGGTGGGTGTGCAATGAAGGGGAGTGCAGCCTGAACTGCAGCGACGGCCTGACGAACTGCAGCGGGGCATGCGTCAACCTGGTGAGCCACCCCATGCACTGCGGGTCCTGCGGCCATGTCTGCCCGGGCGCCGTGGGCGCCAGGGCCGTGTGCGACGAACGCGAGTGCGGGCTCGAGTGCCTCGAGAACATGTGGGACCTCGACGATGAGCCGGGGTGCGAGTACCCCTGCACGGTCACGTCCGACACCGAGACATGTGACGGGGCGGACGACAACTGCGACGGAAAACGTGACGAGGGGTTCCCCTGCGTCCGGGGCAGCGAGACGGCCTGCACGACCTCGTGCGGCACGGAAGGCAGCGGGACCTGCGCGGGTGACTGCGCCCTTCCGACCGGCAACCTGTGTGCCGGAACCGAAGCCTGCAACGGCGCGGATGACGACTGCGATACCGTGGCGGACGAGGATTTCGATTGCGCCCTGGGCATGTCCATAACGTGCAACACGGCTTGCGAAACGGCGGGCATGCGGGATTGCAAGCCGCCGTCATGCGCCTGGGGCGAGTGCTGCGCGCCGGATGAGATCTGCCACAACGGCTGCGACGACGACTGCAACGGCCTTCCCGACGACGGGTGCGGCGTGACCACGCCGGGAGACACCTGCGACAATCCCATCACTGTCACCGGGAGCGGCGGGAGGTTCAGCGGCACGACATCAACCGCAACGCAAAGCACGGACGGCGGCTGCGCCCTCGGCGTGGGCGCCAGGGACGTGTACTACTCGTTCACGATCACTACGGCGTCGGATGTTTACATCTCGACGTTCGGCAGCAGCTTCGACACGGTAATCTACCTGAGCGCGACATGCGGGGGCGGCGACCTGGGGTGCTCGAACAATTATAGCGGCGCGGTCCTGCAGTCCCACATCCAGCGCGCGAACCTTGCTCCCGGAACCTACACCATTGCGGTCGACGGCAACAGCCTGCCGGACCGGGGCGATTACGTCCTGGACGTCTACATCAATCCAGCGAGCCCGGCGGGCGACACGTGCGCCCGCGCCATGCCCTTCGACGACATTGAAACCGGCGAAACCGGCAATACATGCGGCTGGGATTCAATCTATCGCGGGACCTGCAGCTCCGAATTTCCTCCGACGCCGCCTCCCGAGGGGGTTTATTTTGTCGTTGTTCCGGACCTCGGCTCCGGCCTTACCGCTCATTTCAGCACGTGCAACGCGGACACCGGCTACGATACCCTCATGTACCTGCGGACGGTCTGCAACAGCGAGCGCTTATCCGACGAGACAGCCTGCAACGATGACATAGGCGACGCAGGCTGCACGCCGGGATGGAAATCGCGCGTGGGGGGAACGCTTTCACCCGGCGTGTATTTTCTCTTTATCGATGGATGGTGCAGCAGCAGCTCATGCGACATGTGGTGCGGCGGCTACAGGATTACCGTCGAAGGGTTGTAAGGGCTCGCGGGATTTTTTTTCGAATGAATTCCATATCTTTTATTACCGATTGATTTTGATCGCATGTGCCTGTATTCTCTATGCTATAAGGAGTTATTAAACATGGCAGTAATATTAAGGATTGCGTGTATTTCCATTGCGTTTTTGCTCGTATCCTGCGGGTCGTCGAGGCAGATCGTGGGCGACGGCGACGGGGGAGGGGACGTTGGCACTCCCGACGAGGAGTTTGCCGGCGACGCTGCCGATGCTCCGCCGTCCGACGCGGTCGATGAGGATGGGGTGATCGGCGACGTTCCCGGGGACAGGCCGCCGGCCGACGGGGCGGATGATGACGCCGGCGACGTGGAGAGGTGCTGGGACGAGGGGTGCCCCTGCCTGCGCGGCGAGACCGCGGCCTGCTACGAGGGCGCTCCCGGCACGCGCAACGTTGGCCCATGCAAGGACGGGCTCCGGATCTGCACGGACGACGAGGTCTTCGGCGAATGCATCGGGCAGGTAATCCCGGTGGACGAGGCCTGCGACGACGTTGACAACAACTGCGACGGCCGGCTCGACGAGGGCCTGCTGAACGCCTGCGGCCGGTGCGGCGAGACGCCCGAAGAGATCTGCGGCAACAGCCTGGACGACGACTGCGACGGGATATCCGACGAAGCGGACGCGGACTGCAACTGCGACGCGCAGTGCCGGTGCCCGGACCCGCCGGACCCCGACGCTCCCTGCGAGTGCAACCCGCCCACGGACCAGCCGTGCTATGACGGGCCGCCCGTCACGCTTGGCATGGGCGAGTGCGTCGGCGGCCTGCACGACTGCATCGCGGAAGAGGACGGGAGCGGGCACTGGGGCCCCTGCGCGGGGCAGGTCACGCCGACCGACGAGTGCGACGGAGGCCCCGACGGGTTCGACAATGACTGCGACGGCATGGTGGACGAGGGGTGCGTCGCCGACAACGACGGCGACGGGTACACGATCCCCGAGGACTGCGACGACGACGACCCCGACATCAACCCCGGCGAAGACGAGGTTTGCGACGGGATCGACAACAACTGCAACGGCCTGGCGGACGAGGGCGTGACCAATGCCTGCGGCGGCTGCGGCGAGGTGCCGGGCGAGGCATGCGGCAACGGGTACGACGACGACTGCGACGGGGACATCGATGAGAACTGCACGTGCGAGGCGGGCCAGTCGCAGGCCTGCTACAGCGGACCTCCCGGCACCGAGGGCACGGCCCACTGCCACGCCGGGCTGATGGAATGCATTGCCGTGGGCGAGTTCTCGCACTGGGGGCCCTGCGAGGGCGAGTCGCCGCCCGAGCTCGAAATATGCGACGGCGAGGACAACGACTGCGACGGCGAGGCGGACGAGCGATGGGCCGTCGGGTCGAACCGCTGCGGGTTCTGCGACGGGACGGAGCTGTGCGACTGGATCGACAATGACTGCGACGGGTTCGTGGACGAGGGCCTGCGCAACGCCTGCGGCGAGTGCCTGCCCGTGCCCGATGAGGGCCTGTGCGACGGCGAGGACGACGACTGCGACGGGCTCGTGGACGAGGGCCTCGTGAACGCCTGCGGGCTCTGCCCGCCCGAGCCCTGTTTCAGGGAAGCCTACGGCGACCCCGGCGAGTGCGATGACCCCGGCCGCGAGTGCGACGGCACCGAGGCCTGGGAGGAGGACCCCACGTCCATCACGCTGGGCGAGAGCACGCTGCACAATCCCTTTATCTACATTTCCGTGACCGGCAGGAACCAGGTGGCCAAGCTGGACACGGAGACGGGCGAGAAGGTCTGGCAGGTCTCCAGCCACGGCACGTCCCCCTCGAGGACGGCCGTTGCGCTCGACTACACGGTCTGGGTGGGAAACAGGGGGTTCGCCAATGTCTGGAGCCCCGACCACTCGAACGTCTCCCACCTGGACGCTGAAGGCAACCTGATCTGCAGGGCCGACGTGACGGGCCTCGTGAGGGGCGTGGCCATCGACGCCGAGGGCAACGTGTGGGCCGGGACCTACGACGGCACCTCGCTTTGGAAGATCGACGGGGCCGCGGTCGACGACACGGTGAGCCCGCCAAGGTGCCCCATCCTCGGCACCTGGAACGTGGGCAGGAACCTTTACGGCCTGTCCGTTGACGGCAACGGGTACGTCTGGACCTCCTCGTGCCCCACAACGGTCCGGTTCCACACGACCGCGTACACGCAGGAGCACATCTCGAACAACGTGTCCTACGGCATCGCCATCTCGCCGGTCGACGGACGTGTCTGGTACGGGAACTGGGGAACCTGGCCGGACGGCTGCTCGGGCGGCAGCTTCGTGCACGGCATCCAGAACGTGCCTCCGTTCGGCAGGATCGACACGGTCATCGGCGCCGGCATCATCACGGCCGTGACCGTGGACCGCGAAGGGTTTGTCTGGGGAAGCGGCCATGCAGACAACAGGATCTACAAGCTCAACCCCACCTCCGGGGCCGTCGCGTGCAGCGCGCCCATTCCGGAAGGGGGCAACCCCCACGGCGTTGCCGAGGACGCGGCAGGCAAGATCTGGACGCCCGGCCGCTTCAGCGGATACGTGAGCAGGTTCACGAAAGACTGCGTGCGGGACGGCTATTTCCCGGTCGACCCGGGCTACGAGCTGTACACGTACAGCGACATGACGGGCATGCAGCTTCGCACCGTGACCGTGAGGGAAGGGCACTGGTACCAGGTCTACGATACGGGCTACAGCTGCCCCACGTGGCATTCCCTGGAGTGGACGGCGGACGTTCCCGTGGACACGTCGGTTTCGGTCACGGCCGTGTCGGCCGACACCGAGGCAAGGCTCGTGACCGACCCGTCCGAGCCCTGCGGCCCCTTCTTCGATTCGCCGGGCGATCTTCTTTCCTGCGGCGACCTGCAGTGCCACAGGTGGCTGCTTCTCGACGTGGCGCTGGAGACCAAGCGCGACGGCGTGAAACCCGTGGTCCACGACATTTCGGTCTACTGGTATTATTAGCTTCCGCTAATAATACCGGCTATCAGCCTACAGCTAACAGCCATCGGCTATTCCGGTAGCCGCAGGCTTCAGCCTGCGTATTGATATCTTTTACGCAAGCTGAAGCTTGCGCCTGCCGGTATTAATGAGCTGGCTTCCAATCACATTTCGAGCAGCCACTCAAGGCTTGATTTTCATTATGGAAACATTTAAGATTGGCGGTACGAAAGGAGGCGACACTGCCATGCTTATTTTAATATCCGATGCATTTGATGAATCACTGCCCGGGAGGCTCAAGGCTTTCGGGGAAGTCACGGACGACAAGGCCCGGCTGAAAGAAGCCGACGTCGTGCTTGTGCGCAGCAAGACGAAGTGCACGAAAGAATACATCGACTCCGCGCCCAACCTCAAGCTCATTATCCGCGGCGGTGTCGGCACCGACAACATCGACAAGGTTTTCGCAAAAGAAAAAGGCATCGAGGTGCGCAACACGCCAAAAGCCCCGGGGATCGCCGTGGCCGAGCTCACCTTCGCGCTCATGCTCGCCGTGCCCAACAGGCTGATCGAGGGCCACGAGAGCATGAAGGAGGGAAAATGGATCAAGAAAGAGCTGAAGCGCACGGAGCTCCACGGCAAGACCCTGTGCCTCGTGGGCGTGGGAAACATCGCCATGGAAGTCGCGAAGCGCGCGAAAGCCTTCGGCATGAAGGTCAAGGCCGCCAGGCGGTCGAACCAGCCCTGCGAGGAGTGCGATGTCATGCCCTCGCTCGCCGAGGCCGTGGCGGGCGCGGACTACGTTTCCCTGCACACGCCCCTGACGGACGAGACCAACTGCATGATCGACGCCAAGGTCATCGACGCCATGAAGGACGGCGCGGTCCTGGTCAACACGGGCCGCGGCAAGTGCGTTGTGGCGCAGGACGTGGTGGCCGCGCTGGAAAGCGGGAAGCTGCGCGCCTATGCCACCGACGTGTGGCCCTCCGACCCGCCGCCTGACGATTATCCGCTCCTCAAGGCGCCCAACGTGGTCATGCTGCCCCACCTGGGGGCAAGCTCGGCGGAGAACCTGGAGCGCATCGTGGACGAGGTGGAAAGCATCATCAGGGAATTCAAGGAAAGGAGCTGATCATGAGCAGACTATTTAATTTCAATGCCGGCCCCTCCACGCTTCCGTTGCCGGTCCTGGAAGAGACGGCCGCCGAGCTCGTGGAGTACCAGGGCAAGGGAATGTCGATAATCGAGATGAGCCACCGCTCCAAGGAATACGACAAGGTCCACGGCGACGCGACGCAGGTCATCACGGAGCTTCTCGGCCTTTCGGACAGGCACAAGGTGCTGATGATCGGCGGGGGCGCCACGATGCAGTTCGGCATGGTGCCCATGAATCTTCTCGGCGAGGGGAAGAGCTGCGACTTCACGGTCACGGGCGCGTGGGCGAAAAAAGCCTATGCGGACGCGAAGAAGCTCGGGTCCGTGAACGTGCTCTTCGACGGCAAGGATGACAATTTCACCGGCCTTCCCGACCCCGCCGGCCTCAAGGTCAGCCCGGGCGCGGCCTACCTGCACATGACGTCGAACGAGACCATCGGCGGCATCCAGTGGCACGCGTGGCCCGAGACCGGGGACGTGCCCATCGTCTGCGACATGTCGTCGGACATCATGAGCCGCAGTATCCCGGTCGAGAAGTTCGGCATCATCTACGCCGGGGCGCAGAAGAACCTGGGCCCGGCAGGCGTCACGCTGATCATCATACGCAGCGACGTTCTCGAGCGCTGCTCCGACGATGTCCCGGCGTACCTGAGCTACAAGACCCACGCGGAAAAGACCTCGCTCTACAACACGCCCCCCGTGTTCGCCATCTACGTGATGGGCAAGGTCATGAGCTGGGTCAAGCGGAGCGGGGGCATCGAGGCCATGGAGAAGCTCGCCGACGAGCGCTCGGGCCTTGTCTACGGCATGATCGCCGAGTCGGGCGGCTTCTACCGCTCGCCGGTGGCGGAAGCGTGCAGGTCGAAGATGAACGTGGTGTGGAGGCTGCCCACCGAGGAGCTGGAGAAGAAGTTCATCGCCGAGGCGGCGGAGCAGGGGATGGGCGGGCTCAAGGGGCACCGCAGCGTCGGCGGCTGCCGCGCATCCATGTACAATGCCATGCCCGTCGAAGGGGCCAAGGCCCTGGCCGGGTTCATGAAGGACTTTGCGAAGAAGAACGGCTGAGCCTACACGCCGGCGTCGAACTCGTCCCTGTACCTCGTTGAGCGGAAACCGCTTGCGGATGACCTCGGAGACCACGTCCCTTGCATAGTCGAGGACCTGCTGCGGCGTTTCGCCGGGCTCGCACATGTCCGGCGTTTCCACGATGTCCGCTGCCATCCCCTCCCACCACGGGACCGCAACTATCCCCCCGGCCCCCCCCGGCGTTGAGCCCCCCCCTGTTTGATTTCACATCGTAGCGCTACAGGTCCTTGCAGCAGCGGAAGCCGTAGCCGTCGTAGGGCGTGTCGACGGGCTGGAAGGCGTTGTCCTTGGTCCTGCAGTGCAGGAGGTATTCCTGGTTGGAATAGCCGCCGCCGCGCAGGAGCCGCAGGTTGCCGGTCTGGTCCTTGCCGTCGGTCCACTCCCACAGGTTGCCGGACATGTCGAACACGCCATCGGGCGTCTTGCACTCGGGCATGGAACCGGTGGGCTTCAGCTCGGACTTGCGCGGATCGCCGTACAGCTCGACGCAGTTGCAAGCTTCCTTTTTGAACAGCTCGCCGTACGGGAATTTTCGCTTTTCCCCGCCCTCGCAGGCCCTGTCCCACTCATCGAGAGCGCAAATCCTTTTTCCAGAATTCGCGCAAGCGGCCGAGGCCTGGTTGAAGCTGGTATTGCGCGCGGGAAGGACGCTGGTGCGGCTCACGGCAAACTCCCTGCCTTCGCGCTTCTCGATCATGGCTTCCCAGCGGTCGATGCACGCGTTCATGCCGGGGATCCGGGCCATTTCTTCGGGACATCCGGCCTTGGCATTTTCCGCCGGATCGCCGGCCTTGTCCCTGCCCGGTTTGCAGCCGAGGCAAATCAGGCACGACAGCAATAAAATAATTTTGAAATCCACTTGCATTTCAATAGAAAAGTACGCATTTTTAGGTTTCTTTACAATATTTATTTATTTTTTGGAAGGCGTCGGACCTTGAATTATGAATTTAGCCATGCTGGAGAGCCCTGTCCGGACAGGAAAATAAATTCACAATTCACGGTCCGACCCCCGTATTAAAGTGATGGGTACGCAAATCCTGAATGATATCAGCGAGTTCGCTTCCGTTGCAGGGAAGGACAGCGCCCTGACCATCGGCAATTTCGATGGTGTGCATCCCGGGCACGAGCATCTTCTGCACAGGCTCGTGAAGACCGCTGAGTCCAGGGGGCTGGTGTCCGTTGTGCTGACGTTCGAGCCCCATCCGCTTGTTTTCCTCTCTCGCGGCCAGGCAGTCAAGCGGCTGACGAGCAGGGATTACAAGGTAAAGCTTCTGAAGGAAACCGGCCTGGATTTCATCATCGTACAGCCTTTTGACGCGGATTTTGCGGCCATATCCCCGGAGGAGTTCATCGAACGGGTCATGGTCCGCACGCTCCGGGCCAAGGCCCTTATCATCGGCCCTGATTTCAGGTTCGGGCACAAGCGGGCAGGGGACAGGAAGCTGCTCGAGACACATGCCCGGCGTCACGGGATTGAGATAATATCCATAGAATCTCTCCGGGAAAACGGCCGGCCCGTCTCGTCGAGCTACATACGGGAGCTCCTGGAAAACGAGGGCAGGGTAACCGATGTCCTGCGCATACTCGGGAGGCCGTACGGGTTCGAGGGTACCGTGGTGAAAGGCGCGGGAAGGGGCCGCGAGCTGGGGTTCCCAACGGCAAACCTTGCAGGGATCGACGTGCTCGTCCCGAAAGAAGGTATTTACGCTGCGCTCAGCTATATCAAGGGGAAAGCCTTTCCCGCCGCCGTTCATATCGGGGAGCGGAAAACATTCGAGGGCCCCTTTTCCGTGGAGGCTTACATCCTGAGCGGAGGTGAGGATCTGTCGCTCTACGATCAGAATATAAGGCTCTTTTTTCTGAAACGACTGAGGGATGTCATAAAGTTTTCAGGCAAAGAGGAGCTGATAAAAAAAATAAATGAAGATATTGATGACACAAGAAAGATTTATGGTAAACTGATTGACACAATCGAGACTTCCAGGCTGGAGTATTAGCGCATGAAAAAGAGCATGCTCGACAAAATCCCAGACACCATTATCAGGGCCCTGGCCAGGGAAAAAGGCTACCTGTCCAAGGGAGGGGAAAGCATCGATGACGTGCGCAGATGGCTTGTTCGGCACTACAGGAAAGGCGTGGAGGAGATCATCGGGAAGGGTGAGAATATCGTTGAAGTTGCCAACGATACGCTGAAACGCGTGAAGTCCATGTTCTCGGTCCCGACGCAGGAAACGCGGGCCGAGGAGGAGATTGAAGAAAAAACCGGATCGGAAGCGTTTTCCACGGCCACCATGGCGAAGATCTACGAGAAGCAGGGTTTGATCGAAGAGGCTGCTGCTGTTTATGAAAGGCTGCTCGAGAAAGAGCCGGGCAACGGCAAGTGGCGGGAAGCGCTGCTCGGGCTCAAGGAGCGGGCCGCGGCTCCCGGAAGCGTTGAGGACAAGGAGGATGAAAAAAAGAAGGAGCCGAGGAGAAAGGAGGCCATGGAAGGGGAAGGGCCGGGGGCCGAAGAAAAGGGTATGAAGGGGCTCGCCGTGGGAGGCAACACCATTTCGCCTTCGCACGTCACGAGCCAGGAGCCCTATTTCCTTCTCGACATGGAAGAGCTTCCGCCTTCTTACGGCAGGAACACCATGGTTATCATGCCCGTCGGACCGGAGGACCTGTACACCTACTGGGAAGTGACGAAAGAGACACTGGACGGGACACTGACCGAGGCCGGGTTCGATGCGAAACTGGTTCTGAGGCTGTTCGAGGTTTCATTCAACGAACAGGGCATGGTGGAGACGAGGTTCAGAGACGAGGCGATAGGTGAGCTGCTGGGCGATTTTTTCATTCACGGCGTCAAGCCGGGCGGATTCTACAGGTTCGCCTTGGGGCTGAAAAGCAGCGGCGCCTTCTTCCCCATGGTCCATTCGAAGCTCGAGGCTACGCCGGCCACGGCCGGCTCCATGGGGAACGAGGAGTTTCTCGAGGTCGACCAGAAAGCTCTTCTCTGGCGGGGCAGGGACTTGAGGCCGCTCAAGCAGGAGAAGAAGTCCGGCCTTTCTCTCCATGAAAGGGCGCTGTTGAGGCTTCATTTGCTCGACAGATACGAGGCCAGCCGGCTGAGCGGTCTTTCCGAAGACAGGCTCGAGGAGCTGTTTGATTCGATACGTGAATTGACCGGGGACGTGAAGAGATCGGAAGCCTCGAGCTCCCTATCCCGTTGGGAATAATGCCCCCCATTTATTAACGGTCGACAGGATTGGAGGGAAGCCAGTATGGTAGAAGACAAGGAAAAGGTATTTGATGGCGTCAAGGTTTTTTCTGCCACAAAAGCAAAGGAAAGAGGCGAGCTCGGTGACGTCGTCACACGGTGGATCAGCGATCATCCGGAGTACAAGATGGTTGACAAGCAGGTAACCCTGAGCTCCGACGCTGAATTTCACTGCCTTACGGTTGCGATTTTCTACAGGGAAACGGGCTGACGGGCTCCAGGCTGAAGTTGAATCGAGTGTAGTGCGGCCCTTTAGGGTTCGCGAAATAATAACTTCCCATTTTGAGGCGTATTTCTAACATTATGTTTACCAAGCTTCTTCTGGGCGCCGAGGCGCCCGGCTGGCAAGGCGCGGGGTCCCCGTCACGACGGAGGCATAGTCGTTCTATGTCGACGAGTG
>JBDRLK010000770.1:0-5804 GCA_043813155.1 Pseudomonadota bacterium
TAATAAGGTGTTGCGGTTTAGGCCCCCGCTGCGACCCCCGCTGCGAGCGGAGCGGAGAAAATAATGACGATCGCCCTTTACATCCGCCCGCGCGAAATTATTATATTCCACTGTGACGGCTGACTGGAAAAAGCTGCTTCATGTCTCGGCAGGGCCGAAAGCGCTGGACCGTATCAGGGACAGCGGTTTGAGGCCCGCGGACATCGGCACGGTTGCCGGCCCTGCGACCGGGCCGCGATGGATTGTTTTCGCTGGAATCGATCGCGCCATTGCGCTCGACCGCTGGCTGAACCGCAGCCCCGGCCTCTGGCTCTGGGGGGCCTCGGCCGGGGCATGGCGTTTCGCGGCCCTTGCGCAGGAGGACCCGTCATCGGCCATACGGCTTTTCCAGGAGACCTACATGTCCATGCGGTTCGACCGCGCGGTTTCATCCACCCAGGTCAGGGAAGAGCTCGTCAGGGCGATGAGCAGGATCCTTCCCGCCGGCCAGGAGAAACGGGAAGGGCTGGCAAGGGGAGAAAACGGACCCAGGCTGGCCATTACAACCGTCAGGCACAGGCGCATAGTGCAAGGCATGGACAGGCTTATTTACATCCCCACGTTTTTCCTCAGCCTCCTGCACCCGGCCGCCTGCAGGCTCATGCTCGAAAGGGTTGTTTTCCACTCCCCTCCCGACCCGCCGCCGCAGGCTGCCGAGGCCGGTTTCCCGGCATCGCTGGTCCCTCTATCCGGCAGGAATATCGAGGGCGCCATGCTTGCCTCGGGCAGCGTTCCATTCAATGTAGCCGCGGGGCAGCCCATACCGGGCGCGCCGAAGGGCGTTTACCAGGACGGCGGCGTTCTGGATTACCATGTCAATTCCTGTCTGCGTTCCTGCCCGGATGCCGGAATGATCCTCCTCATCACCCATCCCGGCAGAATCATTCCCCGGTGGATGGACAGGTTCGCGCCCTGGCGACGGATCGAAGGAGGGCTCACGGACCGCCTCGTCGTGGTGCGTCCCTCACCCGGGATTCTCGACCACCTGCCCGGCAACCGCATCCCCAGCCGCAAGGACTGGGAAACCATGAAGGACCAGGGCGAGCGGCTGGCGCTCTGGAAAAAGGCGCTTCAAGCCTCCCTCCCGCTGGGAGATGTTTTCATGGAAGCCGTGCATTCCGGGGCGATAAAAAACATGGTAACTGCGCTGGAGCTGTAGAACCCGTGGAGATCAAGGAGCGGAAAAAGCGGCCATGACAACCGCACCCGGAAAAATCAGGGCAAATTTCGGCGATTTTCTCATGTGGCTGTCCGATCGCTACTGGTCTCCCCAGATCATCTGCGGCCGCATTGATTTCAACGGCCCTGTGGACGAGCAGCGCCTGCTCGCTGCCTGGGAGCGGCTGTGCTTCCGCATTCCGGTTCTCCGATCCGTGCTGAGGCTTTTCGACGGCGAGGGGTTTTTCGAAGTGCTCGAGCCGGGGGATCTCAAGCGTTTCCTGACCGTGGTGCATGACCAGTCCGGGCAAAGAGCGGCAGCCGATGAGCACCGATTCGTTACCCGGGCCATTGACGCGGAAACAGCCGCGCCGGTGCGCATGTGGCTTCATCACCGCCCGGGCGGAGACCGCCTCGTCGTGAAAGTCCATCACACGTCCTTTGACGGCAGCGGGTTCAAATCCGCGCTTGCCGTGCTTGCCGACTGCTACCGCGCCGGAACGGCCGGTTGCCCGCCCCGTGAAGAGAGCGTGTTGCCGGTAGAAAGAAGCGAAGAGCAGGTCTTCGGAAAAACCGGTCCCGGCCGCGAGCTTGTGCTGCTCGGCCGGGCGGCCCTTTCCATGGCCGCCAAGCGCAGCGTCATGGGAGATAACGCGATCTGGACCGACAGGCCCGCGCCGACCGCCCGCCGCGGGGCCATCCAGCCCCGCCTGAGACAGATCACGCTGGAGCCCGGCTGTTTCGAGCAATTTTACGGGTACTGCAAATCCCGGGGCGCAACAGTCAATGAAGGGCTCCTGGCCGCCCTCGACGTTGCCGTGGCCGGATGGAATGCCGCGCACGGGCTTCTAAGAGACGTCTATCCGCTCGGCTTCACGGCGGACATGAGGCGGATGGCGCCGGAGCTTGCCGGCGAGCCTGTCAAGGGGATATTCTGCAACCTGTCCTCGGCCGAAGCCGTTGCCATGCCGGCGTCCAGGCTGACCGATCTTTCCTCGGCGCTCGAAAGCCTCCTTCCCGAGCTCGGGGAGATGAAACGCAGGCACATGGGCGCCGCCGGTGTTTTCGCCTTCCGGAAGATGACGCTGGGCCTGCCTCCCAGGGTTGCGCGGCACTGGATGACCCCACTGGCCCGCCGGGTTGTCAGGGGGCTGCAGCGCTCGTTCACGCTGACTAACATGGGCATCATACCCGATGAGGCGGGAGATTACGATGAGATCAAGGCCCGCGCCATGTCCATGTGGGCCCCCGTGTTTCCCGCGCCGCAGATGTACATGTCCGCGACAAGCTATGGCGGGGCACTGACGCTCACTCCGAGCTATGACGGGGCCGGACTCTCCGAAGAGGCGGCCGATGAATTCGAAGCCGTGCTCAGGCAAGTGCTGGACGAGGCGAAAATGTAACGACGCTCCCCAGAAAACTGTAGCTGCACGCCCTTGGCGTGCCATGAAATCGAGGCTGCCTCGGGCGGGCCAAGGGCCGAGCCTGTCGATTTACCTTTCACCCATCGGCAACACATACTCTATGTTGTCGCTGCTGGCCCTGGGCCCGCGTGTATCTGGCCCGCCGCGGGCGTGCAGCTACATACATCGACAGGCTCGGCCCGCAGCTACAAGGGGAATAAAACGGCTGGCAGCTGCCTCAGGGGCAGGTAAACCGGACAAAGCTCGCCCGGAAATAGTAGGGGTTGTCCACGGGCTCGGTCTCCTCCTCCCACATCAGGCCGTACTCGGAGCCCGTCCAGACAAGGTCGGGATTCCAGGAATGCCCGTCCGATTCCGTGAGCCGCGAGTCATCGCTCAGCCGGCTCCCGGCAGCATCGATGCGCGCCGCGTAGATCTCGTGGTTTCCGTCCCTTGCATCGCGCCAGGCAATGGCCCATCCCCCATCGTCCCAGACCATGACCGGGTCCGAGGAAATCGCGCCGTCTTCCGTCACTCTCACGGGAGACGCGACGGTTCCGTCCGGCGCAACGGTCGTGAAATAGATTTCCCTGTTGCCGGCGATCTCGTCCTCCCAGGCCAGCCCCCACCCGGTGCCGGACCAGGCCAGGGACGGGCCGCTCGACACGGCGATATCCGTGGTGACCCGGATATCGTCCCCCTCCTCGGCGCCTTCCGACGACACGCGGGTAAAATATATCTCGTAGCTCCCGTCGCGAATGTCCTCCCAGGCCACGCCCCACTGCGAGGCGCCCCAGGCAATGGTCGGAACGCGGGATGAGTTCGTCGCGTCCGTGAGGCGCAGCTGCGTTCCCACCTGGTCCCCGTCCGGGCTCAGCCTCGTGAAGTAGATCTCGAAGGCCCCCGCACCGCCGTCGCGGTCGTCCTGCCAGGCAACGCCGAAATTCTCCCCGTCGAAATCAATGACCGGGTACTTGGCCCACGTCGAGGTACTGGTCACGCGCACGTCGTCTTCGATCTCCGCGCCCGTGGAATCGGCGCGGACCAGGTAAACCTGGTCATAGTCCCTGTTGTGCCTGCCGTCCTGGTTCACGATGGCCAGCGTCTCGTCCCCCCACGCGACGTCGGGAAAAGTATTCCACCACAGCGCTCCCGACCCGGCCGCATAGGTCGTCAGCCTGACGGGGGAATCTATGAGCGAGCCGTCACCGTCCAGCATCTGGATGAAAAGCTCGTCCACGCCGTCCCTCCACGCGGCATAGTACTGGTCCCAGATCGCGCCGTACCGAGACCCGGTCCACGCGACCGTCACGCCGTTGTGCAGCATCCCCGATCCTTCGCCCGCGATGAGTATCACGGGATCGCCGGCCGTCGTGCACACGTCCGTTCCCGGCTCGGCTACGGGCGGCTCCTCGTTGGGCAAAGTGAACATTCGGCGGAACCACGCGTCTTCCAGGTCCCTGGGTCGGCCGTCCCATATCCACTCCACCCCCGTTCCCCTCAGCTCGGTCGGGCCCGCGAGCCAGGGGCCGTCATCCTGCTCCGCGTTGAACAGCGCGGGGCCCCACTCGGTGTCATCGTAGCCCACGTCGCACCACGTGGCCTGGGGTGTCTCGTCCTCGCTCGGAAAATAGCGCCAGGGCGTTGTGTCGTCCTCGTCGACCAGGACGCCGTCAGATTTGATTTCCTTACCCGCGACCCTTGCCCACAGGCACATGCCCGCGGTCACGCCGGACGTGTCGTACCCGTGAACGCCGATCACGTTGGGGCCGGCGTGCAGTATGAGCTCGTACGTCTCGGCCTCCCCGTGCCCCCCGATCCCGGTGGCGAGGACTTCCCCGTTCACGCAAAGATCGTATTCATCGTCCGCCGCAAGCATGATGATTGCCTCGTATTCTACCAGGGTGTCGCAGTTATAATCCACGCCCTCGATGTGATCTTCGGCGCCGGGATAGACGTCAGGATCGTCGTCATCGCAGTCCCCCCCGGCCGGAGGGATCGTGTCGCCGTCACGGTCCTCCCAGGGGTCGCGCACCTCCTCCTCCTCCACGTCCTCCATGTCCCCGTCCGCTTCGTCGTCTTCCACCGCGTCCTCCACACCGTCCGGGCCGCCGTCGTCATCCACGAGGTCATCTCCGTCAGGTACGATCTCCCGGTCATCATCCGGCGGATCGGCCGTGTCGGGCGTATCGCCGGGACTGTCGATCGTCTCTGCAAGATCTTCCCGGATAATGTCCAAATCCGCCTTCCCGTCCTCCTCATTGTCCCCGGAAGCACAGCCGGCGAAGCCCGCAAGGAGCATGATAAAGCCAATGATCAATGCAGTGGCAATGGCTGACATGTTTCTGGTTCTTTTTTTCATGTTCATGTCCTCCCTGTCGCCTGTCGACAGCCGCCGGGTTTGATGCGGCGCCGCTATTTAATGTTCCAGCCGAGATTGCTGCGTATCCACCAGACCACGTAGAGGATCTGCAGGTTGCAGCCTATGCAGAAATATTCCGGGTCATCGGGCACGGCGAGCCTTCCGTCCATCCAGTGGTGGTAGGCTTTGCCGTCGGCCGGCACGTAAAGATACTCCGTGATGAATTCGAGAAGCTCGACGAGCTCGTCGCGATAGCGCTCATCACCCGTGATCTGGTTGAGCAGCGCAAAGGCGAAAATAGTGTAGCTCGTCGAGGACAGCGTCGTATAGTCATCCGTCTGCGCCCCCATCACTTCCGCGGAATAGGGGCTGTGAAATCCCGGCCTGTCGGCATAGCGAAGCGGCTCGATGGCTTCGGCCGTCTCCTCGGCCCGCACGAGGAATTCCTCTTCGTCCGTGACCTGGGCCATGCGCACAAGGGCAATGATCATGACGATGTTGGGATAGAGAAACAGCTCGTCCGTCCGATCGGGATCGAACTGGTAAAAGGTCCCGTTCCAGGCTTTTTCCTCGATGCGCTCCAGGATGGACCTGGCCTTCTCTATCCGGTCCGGCCTTCGCGGCGTGTCGAGGAGCACGGCGTACTGGAGATTCACGATCGCGAGCATTGCCGTAACGACCGTAGGCCCATAGGTGTTCATGGAGTAATTGCTGAACCCCTCGAGATAATCGCCGGCAAGAATATGCGCCATGTCATTGGCCACGTCAAGCGCCTCGTCCACGGTCTCCATGCCCGAATCATCACCCGAAGCAGCCATGGTGTCCATGATGCCCAGCGTCCC
>JBDRLK010000771.1:0-5363 GCA_043813155.1 Pseudomonadota bacterium
GTAGGGGAGGCTTTAGCCTCCCGACTCCCCACGAAGGGTAGGGGAGGCTTTAGCCTCCCAGGGCGACTGCAGTCGCCCCTACCCGGGATTAGGGGTTTCAGCCGCTGTTGTTGACGACGTGGGTGATCGTGCCGCCGTGGACAGGGTAGTCGAAGGTGATGTCCTCGCACCGGGGGTCCGGGATGACGTTGTCGGGGAAACCGTTTTCATCGGCAATCCCCCAGCAGAAGCGGGCCGTGTAGGTCCCGGGATCGAGAGCGGTTTCTGTTTCACAGGGCATGTCCACGCCTCCCGAATCGCACGTGTCCCTCGCGTGGACCACGCCGTCCCATTCAAACCTCACGTCACCACCGCTATCAACCTGCGCGGCCGAGGTCATGCAGGCGCCGCACACGGCGCAGGTGTCGCACACGTCGCAGGCGCAGATTGCACAGTCGGAAAGCATGGGAATACGGGAGGACCCGTCCCGGAGGGTGATCCAGGTCAAGACGCACGAATAGTCGGAGGTCTGGGCGTACAGGTATTCATAGCCGGGAATATCCGTGATGAAGCCCAGGATGAAGGTGATGTCGGGCCCCGGGCCCTCGACCTCATCCACGTCGCTGAGGTCCGGATCAGGGTCGGGTTCGGGGTCGGGAAGCGCATCGGCCGCCGCCTCTTCCTCCGCCGCGTCGCGATCCGCGGAAGAATCGGTCGAACCGTCGCCGGAAAGACCCGTGTCGCTGCCGCATGAGGACATCAGGAAAGCCGCAAGTATTATTGCCGGGTTCGAGAATTTTTCTTTCATAACCCACCATTGTAACCCGAAAACAGGTTAAAGCAACCGGCATGCAAAAGTGACAGCAGCGCTAAAAAGGTGTCTGTCCCCTTTTCAATCGCAGGGGAATTGTTTATAGTTTTTCACTATCAATCAGGAGGGAGCAATGAAAGGATTTTGCATCGTTCTGCCTGCCTTGCTGCTCACCCTGTCCGCGTGCAAGGGAAAGCAGCCGGACGTACGGACCGCCGAGCCCGACAAGGGGCAGGCCGGGGAGGGCGAAGGGGCGAAAAAGCCGGCGCAGGAAAGCGGGAAAAAAGTGCTCATGATCATTGCCTGCGACGAGTTCAGGGACGAGGAGCTGGCCGAGCCGAAGAAGATTTTTTTGGATGCGGGAATGAGCGTCACGGTAGCTTCCGACAGGAAGGAGGGGTGCACGGGCATGCTTGGGGGAAAAGCAGGCGTTGACATGCTCCTTGGCGAGGCCAGGGCGGCCGACTACGATGCGGTCGTTTTCGTGGGCGGCGCGGGCGCCAAGGTTTTATTCGACAGCGCCGACGCGCACAAGATTGCGAAGGGTGCTGCCGAAGGGGGCAAGGTGCTCGGCGCCATCTGCATAGCGCCTTCCATTCTCGCCAGGGCGGGCCTGTTGAAGGGAAGGAATGCCACGGTCTTCGAGGGTGACGAATTCGTCGGCATCCTGAAATCCGGCGGCGCCGCCTACAGCGAGGACAGCGTTGTGGTGGACGGCAACATTGTAACGGCCAACGGCCCGCCGGCCGCCAGGGCGTTCGGCGAGAAAATCGCAGAGCTCCTGAAATAGGGCCTGAAGAAAGGAATACGATGGGACGGATAAAATCACTGATCTCGAGCTTCATCGGCGGAGGCGGCTATTACCGCCGCATTGCCGGCGGTTTCATGAAGCGCTACGCCCTCATCGATCTGACCAGGCGCAGGGTAGAGGATTATCCCGTTGCCGACGAAGAGATGCTGGATTATCTCGGCGGCAAGGGCCTGGCCGCGCACATTCTCCTGAATGAGCTGCCGGCCGGCACCAACCCGCTCGACGAAGACAACATTCTCGTCATCAACACGGGAGTCCTCACCGGGACGGGATCGCCGACCTCGGGGAGGTTCAACGCGGCCACCAAGAGCCCGCTGACCGGGGCCATCGGGACGAGCAACAGCGGGGGTGATTTCGGCACGTTTCTCAAGAAAGCGGGCTATGACGGAATTGTCATCAGGGGAAAAGCGGACGGCCCGGTCCATATCGACATTACGGAAGACGGCATCGAAATCCTGGACGCGAAAAACCTGTGGGGGCTGACCACGGAGAAGGCGCAGGCGGCCCTCGGGAAAAAGGACGCCAAGCTCGTCATAGGGCCTGCGGGCGAAAATCTCGTCAGGTTCGCATCGATCCACTGCGGCCACAGGGTCCTGGGCAGGATCGGCATCGGCGCCGTGATGGGCTCCAAGCACCTCAAGGCGATCACGGTGAGCGGCAAGAAGAACATACCCATCGCCAGGCCGGACAGGTTCAAGGAGGTGACGCGCAAGTGGACGGCGGCGCTGAGGAAACATGCCATAACGGGGTACCAGCTGCCGAAATTCGGGACCGCGGGCAACGTGAACATGTGCAATGCCACCCGCACGCTGCCCGTGCGAAATTTCAAGGCCGGCCATCACGAGAAAGCCTACCAGATCAGCGGCGAAACCATGGCCGAGAACCTCCTGGTCAAGAACGTGGGGTGCCGCTTCTGCCCCATCCGGTGCGGCCGCTGGGTCAGGGAGGGCGGAAAACAGAAAAAGGGGCCGGAATACGAGACCATCGCCCTCATGGGATCGAACCTGGAGAATTTCAACATCAAGAAGATCGTGCAGCTCTCCGAGGCGTGCGACAACCTCGGCATGGACACGATCAGCGCGGGGTGCGTGCTCGGGTTTGCCATGGAGCTTGCGGAAAACGGCAAGCTCGACAGCGAGCTTCGATTCGGCAGGACGGACAATCTCGTGGAAACGCTTGGGGACATCGCGCGCAGGAGGGGGATCGGCGACGAGCTGGCTGAGGGAACCATGAGGATGGCTGAAAAACACGGCGGCGCGGACTATTCCATGAACGTCAAGGGGCTCGAGATGCCGGGCTACGAGCCGCGGCGGTCCATCGGAATGGGCCTGGGGTATGCCACGGCCAACAGGGGCGGCTGCCACCTCAATGCAGGGTACCTCGTGTTTTTCGAGGCCATCGGCCCGACGCAGATAGACCCGCTGGTCAAGCAGGGCAAGGCCGAGCTCGACGTGCTGCAGCAGAACCTGTTCGACGCGATTTCAACATCCGGAAGCTGCATCTTCACGGCCTACGCCGTGGTGCCGTCCGGGGCCGAGGAGCACATCACCCCCTACAGCAGGGCTTCGGCCATGATGGCCAAGACCCTGACATCAAGCGGTTTTCTCCTGGCCTACCAGTCGAAGCTTCCCATCGAGAAGCTGAAAATCAATGTTCCGTTCATTCCCTATCCCATGGTCATTGCAGCGGCCACGGGGGTGGATTACTCGGTGGGCGATTTCCTGGCCGCGGGCGAAAGGGTTTACAATCTCGAGCGCATGTTCAACCTGAGGGAAGGTTTTACGCGCGACGACGACATTCTTCCGAGGAGGATGACGCACGAGCAGCAGGACCCGGGCAACCCCGACACCAAAGTGCCGGTGGAAGCCATGCTGCCGAAGTATTACAAGGCGAGAGGATGGGACGATGAAGGCGTTCCCGGCGAGGCGATGCTCGAAAAGCTGGGGCTCGCGGGCCTCCTGCCCCTCAGGGAAGCCGTTAAGGAGCGGATGGGCCCGGCGCACCGAAAGAGGCTGGAAACGCGCAAAGAGCAGGACGTGCTTGCCCGGCAGATCCTCGAGGAGAGAGGAGAGAAAAAATGAGCGTCAATGTCATTTTCACGGGTCCGATCAAGGCGGCAGCAGGAGAGGTTTGCACCACGAGCGACTCGGAAACCGTAAGGGAGCTCGTCGCTGAGCTGGAAAGGCGATACGGGGATGAGTTCGGCAGGGAGGCAAAGAAAACAAAGATACTCGTCAACGGGTATGCGATTCAATTCTACGACTTCCTGGACACGAAGCTCAAATCAGGCGACACCGTGGATTTCCTTCAGAACTGGCGGGTCATGGACAAACAACGCGGGTCAGAATGACCAGCCCACGGCCACTTTTCCTGCGGCGAAAAACGCCGGGTCTGAATCAAACTGCAGCAGGCTGCGGCCCCACTGGGCCCCCACGTCGGCTGTCAGGAGGACGGCGAACCCGTAGCGCATCACGAATCTCCAACCGACCTCGGCCATGAGATCGAGGTTCTTGATCTCGCCGCTGCACTTTTCTTCTTCCCCCTCGGGACACTCGTCAAGCTTCGCTTTAAAAAGGTAGGATTGGACTCTGACCCCGAGGATGAGCCCGCTCGGCGCTTTCCCAAGGGGGAAAACCCTGATGCCCCCGCCGCCGCCGCCGCCGCTGCCTTCGATGGTTCCCTCTATTTCCTGTCCATGGATCGTGGCCGAATGCTCCATCTTGATTTTTCCGCCAAGTCCCACGACGGTGAGGGCGACCCACCTGTTGATGGCAATTTCATACTCGAAAAGGAATATATAACCTATGCCCATGGCCGCCGTGACCACGGGGTGGAGCAGGTCCATGGCCAGGCTGTGTCGGCGCACCCTTTTTTTATCCTTTTCCAGCTTGTTTTCCGACACGTCCTTCCTTGCTTCAATGGACTTCTCGGTTGTTTTTCTCACGTGTGAGTCGAGGTTGATCTTGAAGTTATAGTCGCTGGGCTCATCCGGGAGGGGCATTGAGATTTGCTTGAGGACATTTTCAATGCATTGCTCGGACTGTCCGTCTCCGGGGGAGATTTTGACATTATAGAGCTGGCCGTTGGTCCAAACGAGAAACTCGAGGCTGACTTCTTCCACTTCAGGGTAGGTGGTGGCAAATTGTTCCAGGCAATCGGCAAGGGAGGTGAAATTTTTTCCAATGGCCGCTCTCACTGCCTTTTTGTGCTGAACGCCCGGGGAGCCGGCAAAGGCGTGGGTGATCGACGGAAGCAGCAGTAGAGCCGCCGGCAGCAGGAGCGGGAGAAGCGTTTTTATTTTTCCATTGTCCGGCATCACTATACAATGTGTTGCAAGAACCGGGCCGGAGCGTTCACGTTGATTTTCACCTGTTTTTTCGCTCTTTTTCCTATGCCATGTATGGCAAGCGTGTCATAATGAAAATGACACAGCAGGCGCAAAATCGGGCGGAAATGCATGGTACAAAGATTGCTTGATAACAGAGGAGGGGTGGGGTGTGCGGGGGCTTGGGCCCCGCTTTTAATCAGGTTTTTTGTCAGGAGGGAATAACCATGAAAAAGACGTATCTTATCATGCTGCTTCTTTCAGGCTGCTACAGCTCTTCGGGAGGCGATTATAACGGGGGGCAGGATGCCGACGATGCCGTGGACAGGATCGAGCACGAAACCATGCCCGATGTCCAGCCCGATCCCGCGGCCGATCCAGTCCCCGACCCCCCGCCGGACGGGGTCGAATGCACGATGAATGAGCACTGCGCCGTA
>JBDRLK010000772.1:0-7898 GCA_043813155.1 Pseudomonadota bacterium
ACCATGGAGGCGCCCGACGACGCGATCTCCTTGAGGCTCAGCCTGCAGACGGGCTCGAGGTAATCGAAGGTCACGTTCATGGCCTGCGGATAGTGCCACTGGTCGTAATCCTCCCCGTACCTGGCATCGATGACCAGGACCTTCTTCCGTTTCAGGGCGAGAAAATCGACGGGGCTCATCTTTGTCACCTCGCCAACCGGTTCCGGGCAGGGGACGAAGATTTCATATTCCTTCTTCTCTATCAACGCGATACCGCCCGGCCTCGCGGCATTCACGAGAAGGGCAACTGCGGATGAAAAAGCCATAATGATTGCTCCATCCCGTAAGACGGCTAACACCTTGTTATTATTTAATTTTTCCATGAATCACCGTAAACATTCGGTGAACCCGTTTCTTAGGTCTAACGTGCCCGTGTGCGTGTGCGTGCCCGTGCCCGAATCGCCAAGTCGCCGACAAACATCCACTCGGGCACGCACGCGGGCACGGGCACGGGGTTTACCGAATATTTACAAATCACCGGGCTCGAATAAGCGCTTCCAATTCTTATGTGTAAACACCAACAGTGCAAGGATATTTCCCAAAAACCCGCCAAAAGCTTCCAATTAATCCTTGCAGGACGAGCCGCGCGTGAACGACTCCTCCTGCCTGAGCAAATCCTGTATTTTATCCGACACCTCGGCTCCTCCGCCCGTGCCCAGCCCGTAGTCGAGCGGCACGTGGGACTTGTCCCTGGTTTTCTTCGGCCTGAAAAGGTCGAATGCGTAATACCACTGAAGCTTGACCATGACCCTCACGTCTTCATAGGCGTAGGCGTCGATGGTGGAATATTTCTTCGAATACTCGTAGACAAGACCGGCCCTGAGTCCCTTCCAGGCCGGCGAGAAGATGGATCCAACGACCTTGATGATGGTGTCCTTTCTTCTCTTTCCATCGGCGAAATAGTCGACGGAATCCATGTAGTTATCCATGCTGAGCGACAAAAGGACCCTGATCTTGGTGCCCTTCCACCATTGAAAGTTGGCGGCAATGAGGCCGGAAACGCCGAAATCATTGTATGCCTCGTTCTCGGCCTTGAAGTAGCGGAGCGTGACCGCGCCTAGCAGCGTGAGGCGTCCCCTGATGGTCCAGCCCGCGCCCGCGCCCCCGTCGAATTCCAGCCTCGTCCTGGCCATTTGGTCGAACAGCCTCTTGCCGGCTCCGCCGAACAGCGTGAGATGCGGGTTGGCTTCAAGCTCAAACTCTCCCCTGTGCCCCTCGTAGAAATAGACGGGCGCCTCTTCCTGGGCCGTGGGCTTGTTGATGAAAAGGAAATTTCCCTTGTAGGCCAGCACCAGCCGGGGGTAGCGTTCCTTGAAGAGCACGAACCCGGGCCGCACGCTCGCGTCGAGGTAGCTCAACTGCCTGGGATAATTGTCCGAGCCGTCCTCCCTGGTGAACAGGATGCCCTTTGCCGTTATCTCGAGCATGGGGTTGATCCACTCCCAGACCGGAGGGGTGAAATTGACGTACACGTCGTTCAGGATCAGGGGGCTGTACATCTTTCCCGAGGACTCCGGATCGCTGGGTGAGCCCATGAGGGCGTTCGTGGTGTAGCCCGCCCCCATCTCCGTTTTGATCGTCAGCGGCATGACATGGTTGGGGTGCAGGATGGACCGGTTGAAGCGCTGCAGGGAAAGGTCTTCCGGAAAGACTTTTTGAATCTTTTTCTTTTCCTGTACCTTGCTGCCGTCCTTCCCGGCCTGCTCTTCCTGCTGGATGTGCAGGAAGGTCTCGATCATTGCGAACCTCGAGGCGATCGCGTCTTTCCCCTCCGCGCATTCGGGGCTGCCCGACAGGGCGCTTCCGGCCTCCTTGAGATCGCCGCCCTGGATCATAAGCCAGACGAGCCAGGATTTCACCTCGCAGTCGTCGGGATGCCGGTCGAGATAGCCGCTGAGCGTGTTTACGGCCCAGAACCTGTTTTCAAGAGCCAGGTAGGCCCTGGCCATGAGAAGATGAAACGCGCTGCTGTCGGCAAAGCCAGGCAGCTCCTTCTTCAGCAGGCCCAGCGCTTCATCCGCCCTGCCCTCGTCCAGCAGGCAGAACGTTCTTTCCCCGGCGCATTGGATGTCCGCGCACTTGCCGGCATTGCAGTCGGATTTATTGCCGGCAAAGAGCCGGGCCGGGAAGAGCAGCAGGAGCAATATAAGAACTGTGGAGGACCAGGGTCCCGCTGCGCGATGCAGGTTGCGGCGGCGCATGGTTAATACATTTATAAAATAATGAAAGCACAAAAGCCGAGTTTCGATTTTCGAGTATTTTTATAATATATTTAAAACATTATGCAACCGGGGAACTGCAATATGCCGACAGATTCGATTCCCATCGCATCGGCAGGCGGGGCCCCGGATAGAGTCTTTAAATTACTCATTGACAATGCTTTCCAAACTTTTTATATGATAGTTGAAAATTCGTTATAAAGGGGACGGTATGACGAGGCGGGTCGCAGGTTTTTGCGGCCGACGGATTTATGGACAACCATTATAGGAGTTCGAGATGGCTTATAAAGTTACCGAAGACTGCACGCTTTGCGGGGCATGCGAAGAGGAATGTCCCAACAACGCGATAACTCAGCCCGACCCTGACGAAATATTTATCATTGACGCCGCCAAGTGCACCGAGTGCGTCGGCTTCTTTGAAGATCCCCAGTGCGTCGATGTCTGTCCCTCGGAATGCATTGTGATCGAGCCCGAGGAAGACGAGGAATCGCTTATCGCGAGGGCCAAGGAGCTTCATCCGGACAAGGATTTCGGGGACGACTTTCCCTCGAGATTCAAGTAGAAGACAGCCTTCAGCTATCAGCCATCGGCTTTCAATGGTTTTCTTGAAAGACTTGGGATGGTTTTTTCCCATCCCTGCAGGCCGATAGCCTGCAACAGGGGGACTCCGGCCGAAAGGTTTACGGGCGACTGAAGCCGCCCTGCCCACGCAGGGTAGGGGAGGTGTTAGCCTCACGTTCGGCTCCCTTACTTGATTGCCACCATCATCCCGGCGACAATGGTCAGGGGGATTTTCTTTCCGGAAAAATACCGGTCCATGGACTGGCGGATATGCCAGAAAATTCTTTCCGAATCCTTGCCCGCGATTTTTTCCCAGAGCGGGTGCCAGTAGAACTGAATGGTGGGGGAGAAGAAAAGCTCCTTGGCGCTTGAAAAGCGCATGGTATGGGTGTGCTGGGTGACCTTGCACATGCTGAAACCGCACTCGTTGGCAAGCATCTCATAGTCCATTTTGCTCAGGAACATGCTTTTTACTTCCTGGAGCGGCTGGAGGAGGTCCTGCATGTCGAATTTCGTGATGACCTCCGCGAAGAGATCGAAGAATTCGCGCATGGTGCCGGACAGGTAGGCCGTGAGCAGCGCCATGCCCGACGGCTCGAGCACTCTCGACATCTCGTTGAGCATCCTGAACCTGTTCGGGGACCTGTCCCAGAAGAGCACGGAAACGATGGACTGGAAAACATCGTCGTCAAAGGGGAGCTTGCTCCAGTTGAAGTCGCTCTTGAAAAACAGCTTCCCCGTGCCCGAGCTGCGCGTTTCCAGGTGAAGCCTGACGTTGTCGAGAAGGTAGGCGGAAGGCTCGATGATGATCAGCCTGCTCCCATCGCCCGTTTTTTCCGCCAGGGCCTCGCTGAATGTCTTTGTCGAGCAGCCGAGCTGCAGGGTCATGCTTTTTTCGAGGCCGGCAAACCTGTCGAGGACGAGCTCTTCGAAGAATCCCAGCAGGTTGAGGGTGACCGGGTCATCGATCATTTTCAGAACGAGGGTCTCGTCTGTTTCCATTTTCTTCGCCATGCCGTCATTCTCCGTCTATGTCGCCGCCCCGAAATAGCTTCACGCTTCTTTGCACCCCGCGAAACCCAATGTAAATTTATTGCTGGGTGTCTCCTTCAACGCCTGCGTCGGGTGTCGGCTCGGGCCTGAAATACCTGATTCTCTTGACCTGGGGGGGATTCCACACTTTCGGGAGCACGATGTCGGTATCGGGGAAGAGCCTCACGGGCTCCTGCTGCGGTGCGGCGGCGAAGGTGAGGAAGGGCTGGTCGGGCGAAAAGACTTTCTCAGCGAGCAGGGGCATGAACAGGGCTTCACCGTCCTGCCCGCTCGTAAAAGACCAGCCGGCGCCGGTTGCATTGCCGCCGGCCCGCGCGGGAATCTTGACCGTCTGCGTGACACCAGCCCTTTCAAGCACGCTCTTCATGGTTTCCATATCATTATCACTGCTCTCGGCCCATGTAAAGAAGTGATGGGGTCCGACCCCTAAAATGCCGGCCGCCTGAACGCTGCCTGCTTCAGCGTCGGAAGGGACCCTGATGGCGATGACCTTCCCGTACGAGGCCTTGAAGTCGTCCTTCCACGGTTCGATCGAGACCTCCCACCGGCCGGCGGGCTCGTCGTATCCGAAAATGACGGCCTTTTCCCCCTCCACGATGTCCCAGCCCGGCTCGCCGGCCACGCTGATTTTCATCCAGGATGGAAACGTAAGCCTTCCGCCTTCCGGGCTGCCCGCCGCCGCGTCGCCGGCCGCAATGGAGAGGCTTTTCGGATCGATCCTGACGAGCTTGACGGCCTTGCGGCCGGCCGGATGGACCGTTGCATAGGCAAAGGAGGGCGGGAAGCCGTTGCCGGGAATGCCGTCCGTCCTCCAGTCTTCGATTTCGCCCCGGCCGGGGGCAATGGCCGGACCCGGGAGAATTCTTTTCAGCGTCAGGTAAAAGAAATCCCTGGGCTCCTTGCCCAGGTAGCGGGGAAAGCGCATGAGGGCCATCATCTTGAAAAGCTTTTTCGTCCTGAAAACCAGGTCATCCCTGTCCTTGACGTCTCCCTCGGCCTCCCACTTGGTGTCGAGCTCCCTGTCCAGGGCAGGCGTGTTTTCCTTCCTCGTCACGCGGCTGAACTCGAAACCGCTGTGGCCCGAGTTGACGTCGAGCTGGATGAGATAGTGGCACCCGGCGCGCTTCATGGTTTCCGCAAAGGTCATTTCATTGACCGAGTAGGCAAGGCTGTAAACGATGTTGTTGGACTTGGTCCAGCATAGGCCGCTTCTTGCGATCATTGGGGAGTCGGGATTGAGATCGGGCGACGAGCCCCACCAGCGCCGCTTGTAGGGGTTGATTTGCGAATCCTGCATCAGCGGCGTCAGGTTCTGGCGGTACGAGACGATCTGCTCCGGTATCTGGCCGGTATCCGGGCCCGGCCACGTTCCGAAGCCGATCCTGCCCCCCTTCAGGATAGCGACGGTCGCGGCCCATGGCTTGGGTGGAAGGTAGACCTTGCCTTCCTGCATGAGGCCGAATTCCCCGTGCAGTGCCTGGAACCCTCCGTTGAAACCCGCCAGGAGCCGCAGCATGGTTTCATCATCCCTCGGGATCATTCCCGTGCCCGCCCTTCCCGTGGCCGCCTTGGGCTCGACTGCCCCGGCCGACACGTGAAGCTCGACCATGTGCGGGTCCCATGAAACGAGATTGGCCACGGCATAGGGCCGCTGCGGGTCGGTCCTGACAAAGGTCCTGTAAAGCGAGGGCGGGGATTTGTCGTCCCGGAGGTTGAATACCTTGTCGAGCACGGGCTTCCATTTTCCCTCTTCCTCCATGGCGTCGAGCTCTTTGAGCACTTCCACGGACGGAGGCGTATAATCCACGATGGAACCGTCTCCCAGCCTGGCAAGGTATTCCCTGATCGTTTTCTGGTCCCCGCCTTCCTCGCCCATGGTTTCCTTGATGGACTGGATCGTATAATCGCTTCCGGCGGCCCAGTAGAACGTGCGCCTGAAAAAGTCGGCTACCCTGTAAAACTTAGCCTCGGCCCATCCGATCTTTTCCTTGCCGATCAGGTCCGTGGCTCTTGCCGTGTCAACGATCCATGCCACGTGACCCGAAATCGCTTTCCCCTGAGCTTGAAAATCGAAGAATTCGCTGCTCCCGCCGTCGGCCTCAAAGCCGTGCTGCGCGATGGTGATAACCGCGCTGCCCTCGTCGAAGAGAACGAAAATGGACCCTGAGGCGATGGTGACGTCCACGCGGCGCTGCGGCTTTGAAAACTCGAGAAACGCGGAGCTCAAGCCGGCGGTGTGTCCGGTTTTCTGGTAATTTGTAAAGGCGTTCTTGGCTTTTTCGACGGCAGGCAGCGATTGGGTGAGCCGCGGGTCCTCTCCCTCGAAGTCAAAGAACGACATGTTGATAAACGCCTTGTCGCCCATGCAGGCAACGGCGGCGATCTTTCCCCTGGCCCAGAGGCCGTGTTCCGAGCATGAAGGCGTATTGGTGATGTTCCACAATGCCGCGCCGGCAACCCTGGCCGAAGGCGTGAGCCGGACCTTGGAAAAATAGAAATCCCTGGGCAGGTCCTCCCCGCTTCTTGCCAGAAAAACGGCCCCCGTATGCCCCATGTCCTTGAAAAACCTTCCTTCGGGGCTTCCGAGCCAGTGGATGCTCCCCGTGTCCACGATAATGCCGATGCGGCCCATGTATTCGGTCAGCGCAGCGGAGGGATTGTTTTCGGGCTGTCCCTGGTAGGAGACGGAGCTCAGGGATGTGAGCACCGCAAAAATGACGATAAAAAGGGCGATGGTCCTGAAAGCGACAACGGCCGGGCCCGCGGGATACCACTTCAAGAGGTACGTTCGTATGAGGTCTTTTACCATGTCCATGACGGCTTTCCGACGTGACGTCGATGAAACTATATAATATAAAACTTTGCAACAAATCAATTATTCCTGTAAAAGAAGGGGGTCAGACCGTGAATCGTGCATTTTTCGTGGTTTTTCTATGAAATTATTTCATAGCGAAATTTTCATTCTTCGCGTTATGAAATAATTTCATGGAAATCATGGATGAAATGCACTTTTTCACGGTCTGACCCCATCACCATGAGAGTACTTGCCGTGGACTGGGGGGAGAGGAGGCTCGGTTTCGCGGTCAGCGACGAGACGGCCACGATCGCCCGGCCGCTCGGCATTGTCGAGTGCGGCGGCGACAAGGCCAGGAAGAAAGCCGTCAGGGAAAAGCTGGAGGAGACCGGGGCCGGGCTTGTCATCGTGGGCCTCCCGCTGACGCTCGGCGGGATCGAGGGTGAAAGCGCAAGGGAGGCCAGGCGGTTTGCCGGGGACCTGGAGCGGTCGCTCGACGTCCCGGTGCGCCTTGTCGACGAAAGACTGACAACGAGCCTGGCCGAGCGCCTGATGCGTGAGTCAAACGGCCGGGGCAGGAAGAAGCGAGGGAAGAAGGGAGAGAAGAAGGGCGGGGAAAAGCGCAGAGTGGACGACCTGGCCGCTTCGATCCTGCTGCAGGGCTACCTCGATTCCGGTAAAAACATTCCTTTCGACCGGTGAAGAGCCTCGACCACTTTTATACGTTGAATGTGAAAGGATCGGTAAAGAAGCAGGTTCGCTCCCTTCTGGCGGAGGGGAAATTCGATCGCCTGCTCGAACTCTATGAAGAGGACAGGCGTGCGAGGAATGCGCTGCGCCTGCGCCTCTATGACGCGGACGAGGCCGTGCGGTCGGCGGCCGTCGAGGCCATGGCAAAGATCATGGGCCGCCTGTGGAAAAAGGGCGAGCACGGGAAAGTCGTTGAGTACTTGCGAAGCCAGATCTGGACCATCACCGAGGAGTCGGGCGGCATCGGCTGGAGCGCGCCCGAGACGGTCGCCCGGATCATCGCGAACATACCTGAGCTCATGGATCCCCACGGCAGGGTGATGATTTCGCGGGCCCTGGAGGAAGCGCCCCTGGTCCAAAACGGCCTCAGGGCCATAGGGCGGCTGGGGCGGATTGCGTCGTCGACATTGGATCTCTTCCGGGAGGAGATTGCCGGAATATTCGAAAGCGAGGATATCGTCACGCTGGCCCTGGCCGCATGG